>JBLNAC010000114.1:0-3563 GCA_050259155.1 Syntrophothermus sp. | reverse complement strand
CTGATCGTGGAGTGAGGCCGGCGCGGCACGCCCTCGACAGCGGCTTGCGGGCGCTCTACAGTCGGTCCGGGGACGGGCACTACGAAAGGAGGCCAGATGGCCGCGGAGGTGAAGAGCTTCGCCTCGCCCGACGAGACGCGCCCCTTCCAGGGCAACGGGCACGCGAAGGCCGTCGAGCTGGCCGGGCACACGGTCCTGGAAGGGACCTTCGAGCCCGGTTGGAAGTGGTCGGAGAACGTGAAGCCGATCGCCGGCACGGACACGTGCCAGGCCGCGCATTTCGGCTACGTGATCTCCGGCGCGATGACGATCCACATGGACGACGGGCAGGAGGTAGAGATCGCCGCCGGCGACGTCTTCTCCATACCCCCGGGCCACGACGCGGAGGTCGGCGGCACCGAGCCGTGCGTGATGATCGACTTCGGCGAGGTCGGGTCCTACGCCAGGGGGGGCTAGGCGTCGGACCCGGCACGGGGCGGGTGGGCGGCCGCTGGGCCGCCGCGGCCCGACTTCGGCTGCCGCCAGTGGTTCGCCCTGATGTTCTCGGCGGCCGATCGGGCCGTCTCGTCCACCCGCCTGCTTCGCGTCTGCGGCCGCTTCGCGGCCGAGATCCACTCGAGGATGATCCGCTTGCTCGACGGCGGAAACGCGTCCCAGTGCCGCCTGGCGGCGGGGTCGCGGTCCAGCGCGGCGCGCAGGTCGTCGGGCTCGACCAGGTCCTCGACCTCCTCCAGCGCGTCCCAGCTGCCGTCGGCCTTCGCCGCCTCGACCGCGGCCAGCCCCGCCGGCGCCATCCGGCCCTCGGCCAGCAGCCGCTCGGCCCTGCGCCTGTTGGCCCGCGACCAACGGCTGCGCGGCCGGCGCGGGGTGAGCAGCAGCTGCGAGCGCTCGGCGTCGAGCCGGCGCGGGCGGCTGTCGACCCAGCCGAAGGCGACCGCCTCCTCGGCCACGCTCTCGTAGGGCACGTGGGGTCCGCCGCTCGACTTCTTATAGGTCGTCAGCCAGATGCCCGGCGAGCTCGCGTGGTTGGCCTCGAGCCACGCCCGCCACTCCTGCGCCGAGGTGACGGTGACCGCCTCGTGGTCGGCGGTCGTCGAGCCCTCGCTCGCTCCTGGGCCTCCTGGCGCCATGCCGGGATGCTCGCACGAGCGCGTCCTCGGGCCGAGCGGTCGCACCTGTCATCGTTACCTGGTCCTGTTTCGCTCGCCTCGGCATCGTTCGCATCGCCGGAGAAGGAGGTTTCCCATGTCCGCTCTTCGCCGTGTCTCCACCCGCCGGCTGCTGGCGGTCTGCGCGCTGACCGTCGCCGCCGCGATCGGGATCACCGCGGGCGCTCTGGCGACGACGGGCGGCGGGCCCGAGCCGGCGCCGAAGCCGCTGGCGAAGGCCGTGCAGGACGCCCTGCAGGCGCCGGCCCTGCCCGGGATCAGCGCCCGCATCCAGTTCACCAACCACCTCGTCGCCGCCTCGGGCGTCGAAGGGGCGGACCCGCTGCTGGCGGGGGCCAGCGGCCGGCTCTGGGCATCACCCGCCGAAGGCGGCAAGCTGCGGATCGAGCTGCAGACCGAAACAGGCGGCGGGGGCGACAGCCAGGTGCTGGTCTCCGGACGCCACTTCGAAATCTACGACGGCAGCTCGCGGACCGTCTACCGCGGCACCATGCCGCGCGAGCGCGGCGAAGACTCCGGCCAGCAGGGGTGGCCGCCCGGCCTCGGCGAAATCGAAGCGAAGATCTCGAAGGTCGAAGCGCACGCGGACGTGAGCGGCGCGATCCCCTCCGACGTCGCCGGCCAGCCAACCTACACCGTCCGCCTCGCGCCCAAGCATGACGGCGGACTCCTCGCCGGGATCGAGCTCGCCTGGGACGCGGGCAACGGGACCCCGCTGCGGGGTGCGGTCTACGCCAAGGGCGAAAGCGCGCCCGTGCTGCAGCTTCAGGCGACCGAAGTCTCCTACGAAGCGGTACCCGCCTCCGTCTTCGAAGCCGGACCCCCGCCGGGCGCCAGGGTCGTCGAGCTGACCCCCGGCGAAGCGGCCGAAGGCGCCGGCCCGGGCGGCGAAGTGGTCGGCGAGGCCGCGGTCCGCGAAAGCGTCCCGTTCGCCCTGGCGGCGCCGGAATCGCTGGCGGGGATGCCTCGAAGCGAGGTCCGAGGGGTCGAAGTCGAAGGCCGCGACGCAGCGCTGATCGGCTACGGCAAGGGCCTCGGCGGCATCCTCGTGGTCGAGTCGGCGAGCGAACCGGGCAACGGCGACGGGTCGGGGCTCGAAGGGCTCGGGCTGCCGAAGGTCCAGATCGGCGGCGTCCAGGGCGAAGAGCTCGAAACCCCGCTGGGCACGGTGATCCGCTTCAGCCGCGGCGGCGTCGACTACGTCGTCGCCGGTTCGGTGCCCGCAGCGGTCGCCGAGGAAGCCGCCGCCGGCCTGTAGGCGGCGGCCAGGAGCGGGCCCAGAGGGTGTCCGAGCCGCGCCCGATCGAGGTCCGGGGCCTCTCCAAGGCCTACGGCGACCTGGTCGCGGTCGACCGCGTCGACCTCGACGTGGAGGCGGGCGACGTCTTCGGCTACCTGGGACCGAACGGCGCCGGGAAGACGACCTCGCTGCGGATGATGCTGGGCCTGATCACGCCCAGCGCGGGGCAGGTGAGGCTGTTCGGGCGCGATCCCCACCTCGGCGTCACGGCGCTGGAGGGGGTCGCCGGCTTCGTCGAAGCGCCCTCGTTCTATCCGTACCTGAGCGGCCGCGCCAACCTCGATCTGCTCGCCGCCCTCGACGGCGGCGGGGCCGCGAGCCGGATCGAGACCGCGCTGGAGACCGTCGGCCTCGCGGACCGCGCCGGGGACCGCGTCGGCGCCTACTCGCACGGGATGCGGCAGCGGCTCGGGATCGCCGCCGCGCTGCTGCGCGAGCCGCGGCTGCTGCTGCTCGACGAGCCCGCCACCGGGCTCGACCCGGCCGGGATGCGCGACATGAGGGACCTGATCCGGGAGCTGTCGCGGCGGGGGATGACCGTGCTCCTCTCCAGCCATCTGCTGGGCGAGGTCGAAGAGCTCTGCAACCGGGTGGCGATCGTGCGCCAGGGTGGCGTCGCCTACCAGGGCTCGCTGGCGGAGCTGCGGCGCGGCGCCGGCGCCGGCTACCTGCTGCGGACCAGCGACGATCACCTGGCGCTCAGGGTGGCCGCGGCGCAGCCCGGCCTGGACGGCGTCAGGGCGGGCGTCGAGGGAGGCGTCACCTTCAGCGCCGAGAGCGAGGCGGCGGTCGGCGCCCTCTCGCTCGCTCTGACCGAGGCCGGCGCGTTGATCCACGAGCTGAGCCCGCGACAGGCGAGCCTGGAGGACCTCTTCTTCCGGCTCACCGAGGGCTCGGGCCCGGCCGCGCCCGAGCCGGCCGCCGCGCTCGGGGGGGCGCCGTGAACCCCGGCACGCTGACCGTCTACCGCTGGGAGCTGCGCAAGCTGCGGGCCCAGAAGCGGACCTACCTCGGGCTCGGGGCGGCGATCGCGGTGCCGCTGATCTTCGTCCTCGCGCTGGTGATCGAGGGCGGCCAGCCGGAGGAAGTCGCCT
>JBLNAC010000113.1:0-5131 GCA_050259155.1 Syntrophothermus sp. | reverse complement strand
TTCCTCAACAACGACACCGAGCCGCAGCCCGGGTGGCTCGAGGCGCTGCTCTCCTACGCGACCGCCAATCCCGCGGCGACCGTCGTCGGCGCCCGGCTGCTCGATCCGGCCGGGTCGATCCAGCACGCCGGGGTCGCGATCGGCCAGGACGGGTATCCACACAACCTCTACGCGGGGCTGCCCGCGGATCATCCGGCGGCCAACCGCGCGCGGCCCCTGCAGGCGGTGACCGGCGCCTGCATGCTCGTCCGCCGCGCGCCCTTCATCGAGCTCGGGGGCTTCGACGAGGGGTACCTGAACTCGCTCGAGGACGTCGACCTCTGCCTTCGCCTCGGCGAGGCGGGTCATCAGATCCACTACTGCCCCGACGCCGTCCTCACCCATCTGGAGTCCGCCTCCCGCGGCCGCCGCGACCGCTTCCGCCGCAGCGTCGACGCCTACCGCCGGCGCTGGCGCGACCGCGTCCGCCGCGACGATCTCGAGCTCTACCTCGAGGACGGCCTGCTCGGGCTCGAGTACGCCGGGTCCTACCCCGTACGGCTGTCGGTCTCGCCGCTCCTCGCCGCCGTCGACCCGGAGCGGGAGATCGAGATCGAGCGCCTGCTGTGGGGCTACGCGCACCAGGTCTCCGACCTCCTCGGCGAGGTCGTGCGGCTGACCGCCGCCGGATGCGGGGCGGGCGTCGAGGGACCACCGGCGGCCGGCGAGGCGCCGCCGGCGCAGGTCGCCCCACCGGCGGCGGCGGCCTTCGATCCAGGAGACTTCCTGCGCCGGGCCAGGCGCCTGGAGGCGGAGGTCGGAGCCCTCCAGGCGCAGCTCGCGGATCGCTCCCCCGACGGCTTCGCCGCCAACCCGAGGCTCGGCTACGGCAACCTCGTCGAGCGGGTCCGGGCGGCGATCGGCGAGACGGTCCCGCCCGGCGCGTCGGTGCTGGTGGTCAGCCGCGGCGACAGCGAGCTCGTCCGGCTCAGCGGCCGCCGCGGCGGCCACTTCCCCCAGGACCCCGACGGGCGCTACCTCGGCCATCACCCCAGCGACAGCGAGGAGGCCGTCTCCAGGCTCGAGGCGCTGCGGGAGCGCGGCGCCGAGTATCTGGTCCTGCCCAGCTCCGCCTACTGGTGGCTCGACCACTACAGGGGCTTCGCCGACCACCTGCGCAGCAGCTACCGTGCCGACCGTCTCGAGCCGTGCGTCATCTTCTCCCTCACCGAGCGGACGCCGCTCGCTCTCGGAGGCGCGGCATGAGCGCGGGCGAGGCCCTCGGCGCCACCGAGTACTCGGAGCTGGTCGCCCGCGTGCGGGAGACGGTCGCCGGGACGGTCCCGACCGGCGCCTCGATCCTCGTCGTCAGCAAGGGCGACCCCGCGCTGCTGGACCTGCCCGGCCTCGACGCCGCCCATTTCCCGCAGGGCGAGGCGGGAGGCTACGCCGGCTACCACCCGCGCGACGGGGCGGCGGCCGCAGCCGAGCTCGAGTCCCTGCGGCTGCGCGGCGCCGAATACCTGGTCATCCCGGCGACCGCGCGGTGGTGGCTGGACCACTACGGCGAGCTCGCGTCGCACCTCGACGGCCGCGGTGAGCTCCTCGCCGACCACGCGGACGCCTGCCTGGTCTACCGGCTCGAAAGGCGGGAGGGCCGGGACGCCGCGCCCCCGCTCGACACGTCGGCGCCCCTGGCGGGCGCCGAGCAGATCCGCGAATACCTGGCCCACCTGCTGTACGAGGACTGCCCGGTGATCGTGCTCGAGGCCGAGGAGGGGCTCGCCGCGGAGCTGGCGCCGCTGCGCGCGGCCCGCCTCGGCACCCGCGATGCCGCCGCCGCGGGCGGCCTGCTGGCGAGCCTGGCGTCGCTCGCTCAGGCGGGGACGCGCTACCTGGTCGTCCCCCGCTCCTCGGACCCGTGGCTGAGCCGGCAGCGCGGCCTCGAGGAGGAGCTCGAGTCCAAGCTTCGGAAGATCGCTGATCAGCGCTACCTGTGCCGCGTATTCGAGCTCGAACGGCCGATGGAGGTCAGATGAGGATCCTTTTCGTCTCCCACAACCACCCGACCCTCCATCCCGGCGGGGCCGAGGCATACGCCCTGGAGCTGTACGAAGCGATGCGGGAGCAACCCGGCGTCGAGCCGATGCTGCTGGCCCGGATCGGATCGAACGTCGCCCACCGCCGGGTCGGCCACCCGGGCACCCCCTTCAGCGGCGTCAACGAGGACCCGAATCAGTACTTCGTCTTCACCGAGACCGACCACTTCGACTTCTTCACCCTCACGTCGCGCGACAAGGCCCTGTACACGCGCCACCTCGCCGACTTCCTCCTCGCGCACCGCCCCGACGTCGTCCACCTCCAGCACACGCACTTCATCGGCCTCGACCTGCTGGGAGTGATCCGCAAGGTCCTGCCCGACGCGGTGATCGTCTACACGCTCCACGAGTTCCTGCCGATCTGCCATCGCGACGGCCAGATGGTCCGGACGTTCAGCTCCGAGCTCTGCGAGGGGGCGTCTCCGCGCCGCTGCAACGAATGCTTCCCGTCGATCAGCCCGCAGTCGTTCTTCCTCCGCGAACGCTTCGTCAAGGCCCAGTTCGCCCACGTGGACCGGTTCATCGCGCCGAGCTCCCAGCTGATGGACAAGTACATCGCCTGGGGCATCGGCCCCGAGCGGATCGAAGTCGAGGAGTACGGGCGGCGCCCGCCGGCGGTGCGGGCGGGCGAGCCGCGCCAGTCCAAGCAGCCGGGGAACATCGGCTTCTTCGGCCAGCTGAGCGAGTTCAAGGGCGCGCGCGTGATGCTGGAGGCGATGGCGCTGCTCGACGACCGGATCGACGCCCACCTCTGGCTGCACGGCGCCAATCTCGAGCTGCAGACCGAGGAGTTCAAGGCCGAGTTCGCGTCGATGCACGCCTCGATCAGCCATCGCGTCAGGTTCTGCGGACCCTACGGGCACGGCCAGCTGCCGAGCCTGATGTCGGACCTGCACTGGGTGCTGGTCCCCTCGATCTGGTGGGAGAACTCGCCGCTGGTGATCCAGGAGGCCTTCTTCCACCGCCGGCCGGTGATCTGCAGCGACGTCGGCGGAATGGCGGAGAAAGTCCGCGACGGCGTCGACGGCATCCACTTCCGCGTCGGCGACCCGCACAGCCTCGCCCGGACGATCGAAGCCGCGGCGGAGAGCCCCCGGCTCTGGCGCTCGCTGCGCGACAACATCGTCGAGCCGCACTCGATGAAGGTCCACGTCGAGCGTCTGCTGCGCAACTACGACGAAGAGCTGGCGCGGCGCTCGGAGAGGGCGGAGAGGAGGGAGCTGGCCCATGCGTGAAACGCTCACCCGGAACCGCATCCTCGCCGGCGAGGAGTCGGGGCGACCGGCTCGCGCCGCGCTGCTCGGGGAAGATCTCGCGCTGATCGTCGACGGCGCCGCCGAGGCCGGCGGCCGGCGCGGCGGCGGCGTCGAGGCGCGGATCGCGCCGGCCGACGCGCTCGACGGCATCGCCACGACGGAGCTGGGAACCCTCCTCCGCGAGGAGCTCGCGCGGCTGCCGCGCCCGAGCCGCGAGCGGATCCTCGCCCAGATCTCCGCCGCGCCCGAGCTCGAGCGGGCGGCGTCCACGAGGGTCGGAGCCGCCCTGCACACCGTCCGCGAAGTGCTCCGGGAGCGACTGCCCCGCTGCGAGGTCAGCGAGACCCGCGTCGCGGGGGTCGCCGTCGAACGCATCCTCGCGATCGACGACAACTCGTTCTGGATCAACGGCTGGCGTCACGACCACGACGGTCGAGGCGATGTCGCGGTCGTCTCACCCGAGGGACAGCGGACGCCGCTCACGGACGCGTACCGCTACGAGCGACCGGACGTCGTCCAGTTCTACTCGGGGGTCGGGGTCGACCGCACCGGGAACCATGGCTTCACCGCCCATTTCCGCCTGCCGGCGCCGAGCCTCCTGGCCACCGGCTGGCTGGCCGAGCTGTCCACCTCCGACGGGCTCCAGCTGGAGGCCTCGTGCCCCCCGGTCGTCGGCGACGTGGGGGCCGTCAGGGAGGCGATCCTCGGTGAGCTCGGGGCCCGTGGGGCGATCGGCGGGCCGCTCGCGACGGACCACGGCGCCCCCGCGCTGACCGCGCTCCAGCGCAGGATCGTCTCCGAGTCGAAGCTCGAGTCGGTGCTCTCCTTCGGTGAGCCGTGCCGGCAGCCGGCGGTCTCGGTCGTCGTCCCCCTGTACCGCCGGCTCGACTTCCTCGAGCACCAGCTGCTGCACTTCTCCCAGGACCCCGAGCTGGCGAGCGCGGACCTGATCTACGTGCTCGACTCCCCCGAGCAGCAGGACGAGCTCGAGCGGCTCGCCGCGGATTTGTTCGCCCTGCACCACGTTCCGTTCCGGATCGTCAACCTCTCCGCGAGCGGCGGGTACGCCGCGGCCAACAACCACGGGATCTCGGTCGCGCGGGCGAGCAGGCTCCTCCTCCTCAACTCGGACGTGATCCCCGAGCGGCCCGGATGGCTGGGGAAGATGACCGGCTTCTTCGAGGCGGTCGACCGCATCGGCGCGCTCGGGCCGAAGCTCCTCTACGAGGACGACTCGGTGCAGCATGCGGGCCTCTTCTTCCACCGCCCGGATCCTCGCCGGAGCTGGCAGAACGCGCACTGCTTCAAGGGGATGCACAGGAGCTTCCGGCCGGCCAACGTCTCGCGTCCGGTCCCCGCCGTCACCGGCGCCTGCATGATGATCGACCGCGACCTCTACGAAGAGGTGGGCGGCCTGCCGGCCCACTACGTGCAGGGCGACTGCGAGGACTCCGAGCTCTGCCTGCGCCTTGCGGCCGCGGGCCGCGTCAACTGGTACACGGCGATCGCAGAGCTCTACCACCTCGAGGGCCAGTCCTACGCATCCGACATCCGCCGCCTGCGCAGCGAGTACAACCACTGGCTCCAATCCGCGCTCCTCGGCGACCGGATCGAGCAGGCGATGGCGGAGTTCGATCCCAACGCGACGGTCGCGCCGAGCGACCGATGAGGAGGCAGGCATGAGCGTCGTCACGATCGACAGCATCGGCAAGGACCCTCGACCGGAGGGCCTGCTCGGCGCCTCGCTCGACCAGCCGCGGCCGCAAGCCGGGATCGAGACCTATTCGTTCCCGGTCC
>JBLNAC010000112.1:0-16665 GCA_050259155.1 Syntrophothermus sp. | reverse complement strand
GGTGGCGCGGCGCGAACATGAAGCCGAAGCCGACCTCGTCGAGGCAGCGTCCGACCGCGTCGGCGTCGAGCTCGATGTCGACCCCGAGCGCCTCGAGCAGGTCGGCGGAGCCGCAGCGGCTGGTGCTGGACCGGTTGCCGTGCTTGGCCACGGCGCAGCCGGCCCCCGCCGCGACCAGCGCCGCCGCGGTCGACACGTTGAACGTCGAGGGGCCGCCGCCGGTGCCGGCGGTGTCGACCAGGTCGCGGCGGCTGGTCGTGACCGGCGTCGCCAGCGCCCGCATCGTGCGCGCCAGCCCGACCAGCTCCGGCACCGTCTCGCCCTTGGCCCGCAGGGCGATCAGGAAGGCGCCGGTCTGGACCGGGTCGGTCCGCCCCTCCATTATCTCGGTGAGTACGGCACCGGCGTGGTCGGCGGTGAGGTGATCCCCGGCGCAGACGGCGTCGATCGCGCGGCTGACGACGTCGTTAGGCATCGGCGCCCCCGTCGTCGGCGCCGCCGCCGTGCTCCAGGAAGTTCGCCAGCAGGGTCTTGCCGAGCGGGGTGAGGACGGACTCGGGGTGGAACTGGACGCCCTCCGCCGGCAGCTCCCGGTGCCGCGCGCCCATCACGACCTCCCCCAGCGACGCGCTCAGCTCGAGCTCGTCGGGCAGGTCGGGGTCGGCGACCAGCGAGTGGTACCTGCCGGCGACCATCGGCGAGGGCAGCCCGCGGAAGATCGTGCGTCCGTCGTGCTCGATCTCGGCGTCCTTGCCGTGCACCGGCTCGCCCTGGACCACGCGGCCGCCGAACGCCGCGACCATCGCCTGGTGGCCGAGACAGACGCCGAGGACCGGGATTCCGGCTTCGGCGAAGGCGCGAATCGCCTCGCCGGACATCCCGGCCTCGGCCGGCGTGCAGGGTCCGGGCGAGACGACGAGCCGCCCGGCCCCGCGGCCGAGCAGCTCGGCCACGGTCGCCCTGTCGTTGCGCACCACCTCGATCTCGGCGCCCAGCTCCCCCAGGTACTGGACGAGGTTGTAGGTGAAGGAGTCGTAGTTGTCGATGACAAGCGTCTTCATCGGGTTCGCCCAGATGCTCCCGCTTCCGCCGGCTCGCAGGGAGTCAGGCATGGATGCCGGCCGGCCTCCACGGTCACGGCCAATCCGGCTGTCCGCAGGCGACCTCGACCGCGCGGACGACGGCCCTGGCCTTGTTGACGGACTCGGTGTACTCGTAGGCGGGCTCGGCGTCGGCGACGGTGCCGCCGCCCGCTTGGACGTGGAGCTGCCCGTCCTTGGCGACGACCGTGCGGATGTGGATCGCGGTGTCGAGGTCACCGTCCCAGGAGAGGTAGCCGATCGCGCCGCCGTAGGAGCAGCGCTTGACCGGCTCCAGCTCGTCGATGATCTGCATCGCCCGCACCTTCGGCGCCCCCGACAGGGTCCCGGCCGGCAGCGCCGAGCGCAGCACGTCGAGCGCCGTGACCCCCTCGCGGAGCGTGCCCGATACCTGGCTGACGATGTGGAGGACGTGCGAGTAGGTCTCGACGACCATCAGCTCGTCGACCTTGACGCTGCCGTACTCGCAGACGCGGCCGAGGTCGTTGCGGCCGAGGTCGACCAGCATCACGTGCTCGGCGCGCTCCTTGGGGTCGTTGACGAGCCGCTCGGCGAGGCGCCGGTCCTCCTCCTCGCTGCGCCCGCGCGGGTAGGTGCCGGCGATCGGGCGCGTCTCGACCCGGCGGCCGGCGACCTTCACCAGCGGCTCGGGCGAGGCGCCGGCGATCTGGAAGTCGCCGAACTCGAGGAAGTACATGTAGGGGGAGGGATTGACCGCGCGCAGCCCGCGGTAGACCGAGAAGGCTTCGACCGGCGCGGGGGCCGAGAAGCGCTGGGAGGGAACCACCTGGAAGGCGTCGCCGGCGTGGACGTACTCGACGATCCGCGCCACCGCGGCTTCGAACTGCTCCCGCCCCATGTTGGAGACGAACTCCGGCGGCTCGCAGGCGGACGGCGCGGCGGGGGCGGGAACGGCGCCGCGGAGCCGCTCCCGCATCTCGGCGATGGTCCGGGCCGCCCGCTCGTAGGCGGCGTCGATCCCGCCCTCGTCCTCGGCGAAGGCGCAGGCCAGGATCGTCAGCTCGTGCCGCAGGTGGTCGAAGACGAGCATCGCGTCGGTCACCATCAGGGCCAGGTCGGGGAGGCCGAGCGGGTCGGGGTTGGGCGGGCCGAGCGGCTCGACCGTCCGCACCAGGTCGTACCCGAAGAAGCCGACGGCGCCGCCGACGAAGGGAGGCAGGTCCTCGACCGGCGCCGGCCGGTACGCGGCGAGGCGCTGCCCGACGGCCGCGTAAGGATCCGGCGCCGGCTCCTCGCGCCGCGGCGCGGCACCGGCGGCGGCTCCCTCGCCGCTCCATTCCGAGAGCGTTCCCTCGCTCCAGCGCAGGATGGCGCGCGGGCGCAGGCCGACGAACGAGTAGCGGCCCACCTGGCCCTGCTCCGCCGACTCCAGCAGGAAGGCGGGCGCGCCCGCACGCTCGCCGGCGCGCAGCTTCAGGAAGGCCGAGACCGGCGTCTCGCAGTCGTCGACGATCCGCGCCCGAACCGGGACGACGTTGCCCTCGCGGGCCAGCTCCCGCGCCCGCTCCAGGCTCGGCTCGAGCCGGAGGTCGGCCGACTCGCTAGCTGCCGCGCGCATTCAGGACGTCCATCACCTGGGCCTGGGAGAGGCCGCGGGACAGCAGCAGGACGCTCAGGTGGTAGAGCAGGTCGGCCGCCTCCTCGGCGACCCGCTCGTCGCTCTCCTCGCGGGCCGCGCGGGCGACCTCCTCGGCCTCCTCCTCGACCTTCTCGCCGATCAGGCGCGGGTCGTCCAGCAGCTTCACCGTGTAGCTGCCGGGCGGACGCTCCTCGGCACGGCTGCGCAGCGTCCGCTCCAGCGCGGGCAGCGCTTCGTGGGTGGCCGGGGAAGGCTCGCCGGGCGCCGGCGGCGCGTCCTTCTCGGGGGACGCCGAGCCGAGCACCTCGCGGTAGAAGCAGCTGCGCTGGCCGGTGTGGCAGGCGGGGCCGGCGGCCTCGACGATCGCCACGACGGCGTCGCCGTCGCAGTCGTAGCGGAGCTGGCGCAGGTGCAGGAAGGCCCCCGACGTCTCGCCCTTCCGCCAGAGCCGATCGCGCGAACGGCTGTGGAAGTGCAGGTCGCCGGTCTCGAGCGTGAGCCGCAGGGACTCGGCGCTGACCCAGGCCAGCATCAGCACCTCGCCGCTGGCGAAGTCCTGGACGATGCAGGGCGCGAGGCCGCGCTGGTCGAACTCGATTTCCCCGAACACGCGGCCAATCGTACGGGGACGAGGCGGCGCTCGGACGTCATTCGATCCCGAGGCGGTCGAGCAGGTCCTCGTCCCGGCGCCAGTGGCGCCGCACGCGGACGCTCAGGTCGAGGAAGACCTTCGCCCCCAGCTCGCGTTCGAGCGAGCGCCGCGCCGCGGCCCCGATCTCGCCGATCTTGGCGCCGCCCTTCCCGATCAGGATCCCCTTCTGCGATTCGGTCTCGGCCCAGATCTCGGCCCGGACCGTGACGAGGCCGTCGGGGGCGCGGGTGAGCTCGCCGATCGCGACCTCGACCGAGTGCGGTATCTCCTGCCTGGTCCGGTTGAGGACCTGCTCGCGGATCAGCTCGGCCAGCAGCACCTCGCTCGACTGGTCGCTCGCCTCCTCGGGCGGGTACAGGAAGGGCCCCTCGGGGACCAGCTCCCCGAGCCGCGCCAGCAGCGGCCCCAGGCCCTCGCCGGTGCGGGCGCTGATCGGGAACACCTCGTCGACCCCCTCCAGCTCGGCGGCCTCGGCGAGCACCGGGACGAGCTCGTTGGGACCGACGGCGTCGGCCTTGTTGACGGCGCAGATCACCGGCAGGTCGCGGCCGGCGCCCAGCAGCGCCCTGACGATGAAGCGGTCGCCGGGGCCGATCCCCTCGGCGCCGTTGACGACGACCAGCGCGACGTCGGAGTCGGCCAGCTCGCGCTCCACCCGTCGCTGCATCCGCTCGGTCAGCACGTCGCGCGGGCGCTGCACGCCCGGCAGGTCGACCAGGATCAGCTGGCGCCCGGCTTGGAGGTCGGTGACGACGCCGCGGATCGCGCGGCGAGTCGTCTGCGGCCGCGTGGAGACGATCGCCACGTGCGAGCCGACCAGCGCGTTGACGAGCGTCGACTTGCCGACGTTGGGCCGGCCGGCCAGCCCGACGAACCCCGCGCGCCGCCTCTGCTCCCCCTCGCCGGCGCTCGTCGTCACCGGCGATCTCGCTCGCCCGCTTCCGCGCCCGGGGGCAGCGCGGCGATCACCCGAGCCTGGAGGGCGAGCATCTCGCCGTCGTCGGTCTCGTGGTCGTAGCCGCAGAGGTGGAGGACGCCGTGGACGGCGGCTTCGGTGACGTCGGTGCAGTGCTCCGGGCAGATCGCGACGTCGCCCAGCTCGCGCGGGCCGGCGACGGGGCCGCGCGCGTCGATCGGGAAGGCGAGCACGTCGGTGGGCTCGTCGCGGCCGCGGTGCTCGGCGTTGAGCGCCTGGATCCGCGCCGAGCCGACGACCTCGACCGCGAGGTGGCCGTCCTCGACGCCCGCGGCGGCGAGCGCCGCCGCCGCTGCGTCGCGCAGCTCGGGCGGTACGTCGGAGAGATCGATCAAGGGGCGTCGGGCGCCGGGCCGGAGCCGTGGCGATCGTAGGCGGCGACGATCCGCTGGACGAGCTTGTGCCGGACGACGTCCTCGCCGCCGAACTCGACGAAGGAGATGTCCTGCACCTCGTCGAGGACGTCGCGCACCGCGACGAGCCCGGAGCGCTGGTCCGTCGGCAGGTCGATCTGGGTCACGTCGCCGGTCACCACCATCCGCGAGTTGAACCCGAGCCGCGTGAGGAACATCTTCATCTGCTCGGGGCTCGTGTTCTGTGCCTCGTCGAGGATCACGAAGGAGTCGTTGAGCGTGCGGCCGCGCATGAACGCCAGCGGCGCCACCTCGATCACGTCGCGCTCGAAGTAGCCGTTGACCCGGTCGGGGTCGATCATGTCGTAGAGCGCGTCGAACAGGGGTCGCAGGTAGGGGTCGACCTTGGCCTGGATGTCGCCGGGGAGGAAGCCGAGCCTCTCCCCCGCCTCGACCGCCGGGCGGGTGAGGATGATCCGCTGCACTTCGCGTTCGGTCAGCGCCGCGGCGGCCATCGCGACCGCGAGGAAGGTCTTGCCGGTGCCGGCGGGGCCGATCCCGAAGGTGATCGTGTTGCGCCGGATCGAGTCGACGTAGCGTTTCTGGTTGAGGGTCTTGGGGGCGACCCGCTTGTTGCGGTGGCGCCAGACGACGTCCTCGAGGATCTCGGCGGGGTCGGCCTTCGCCTCGAGCGCGCCGGTCACCGCTTCGATCGTCCCGGGCGCCACCTCGTGACCCTGCTCGATCAGCTCGACCATCTCGTCGACGACGTGGGCCGCCTGCTCGACGTCCGCCGGCTCCCCCTCCAGCGTCAGCACGTTGCCCCGCAGGTGCAGCTCCGCGTCGAGCTTGCCGCGCAGGGCGCGCAGGACCGAGTCCTCGGACCCGGCCAACTCGGCCGCCACCGTGTTGTCGAGGGTCAGCTGCCGGCGGGCCAACGCTCAGGCACCCAGCTTCCGGCGGACCGCCCCGCTCACCCGCTTGCCGTCGGCCCGTCCCGCCACCTTCGGCATCAGCGCCGACATCACCTTGCCTATCTGGGCCTGGCCCTCGGCGCCGGCCTCCGCGATCGCCGCGTCGACCAGTTCCTCGAGCTCGGCGTCGGATAGCTGCGCCGGCAGGTAGCCCTCGATCAGCCCCGCCTCGAAGCGCTCCGCCGCCGCCTGCTCGGAGCGCCCGGCGCTCTCGTAGGCCTCCGCCGCCTCGAGCCGCTTCTTGCGCTCGCGCTGCAGGACCGCGACCTCGTCCCCCTTGCCCAGCTTCGCGTCCTGCTGAAGGACGTCGACGACCAGGCGCAGCGCCGCGACACGGTCGCCTTCGCGCGCCTTCATCGCCGTGCGCACGTCGGTTTGGACCTGCTCCAGGACGCTCATCCGCCTAAGGGTAGAGGGCGGGGTCGGGGCCGCGTCAAAGGCCTGGGAAGGCGGCGTCGAGGTCGACCCGCTCGATGTCGCCGAGCGGCATCTGCAGGAACCGGGTGCCGATCGCCCGAAACGCGTCCGCGTCGCCGGTGCAGAGGAAGTCGTAGCGGCCCTCGACGCCTCCGGGCCGGCCGAGGCCAGCGCCCTCGAGCGCGCGCTGGACGGCGGCCGCGACGGCGTGGCCGCCGGCGACGAGGCGGACGTCCCGGCCGAGTATCCGCTGCAGCATCGGGGCCACCAGCGGATAGTGGGTGCAGCCGAGGATCAGGGTGTCGACCCCGGCCGCGCGCAGCGGCGCGCAGTATTCGCGCGCCATCTGCATCGTCTCCTCATCGAACAGCGCGCCCTCCTGGATGAACGGCGCCAGCCGCGGCGCCTCGACCTCGGTCACCTCGAGCGCCCGCCCCTGCGCTTCCAGCGCCCTGCGGTAGGCGCCGCTCTCGACGGTGTTCGGCGTCGCCAGCACCCCGACGCGGCCGTTCGCGGTGATCGCCGCCGCGATCTCGGCCTGCGGCTCGACCACCGGGACGACCGCCACCCCCGCCTGCGCGGCGACCCCGCGGGCGACGTCCTCGCCGATCGAGGTGGCCGTGTTGCAGGCGATCACGAGGAGCTTCGCCCCCCGCTCCAGCAGCAGCTCGGCGATCCGGGCTATCCGCTCGCGCAGCCTGGCGGGGTCGCGGCCGCCGTAAGGAAAGCAGGCGGTGTCGCCCAGGTAGACGAAGTCCTCCTGGGGCAACGAGACGAGGCACTCGTGGAGGACCGTGAGGCCGCCGACGCCGGAGTCGAACATCGCCACCGGCAGCGATGCGGCGCTCACATGAACGGCTTGTACGTCATCGCGAAGATCGTCAGCACGACGATCAGCCCGGCGACGGTGCCGACCCGCCCGATCAGCTGCCCGAGCCGCTCGAACTCGGGGCTGAGGGTGTCGCCGGCCTCGAGGTCACGTTCGGCCAGCTCCTTCGCCTCGCGGATCTTCGGCTGGAAGAACGCGTGCTGCAGCGCGAAGAGGGCGATGATCGCGATGAAGCCGACCACGACGAAGAAGTCGCCGCCGTCCCAGACCTTGTCGCTCGCGGCCAGCAGGTAGATCCCGGCGATCAGCAGGATCACCATGAACGGGTTGACCAGGTAGCGGTCGACCCGCTGGATCCCGGCGAGGATCGCCGGCGTCGCCCGCGGGTACTGCGGCGCCACCGAGAAGAAGAAGGCGTAGCCGAAGGTCGGCCCGAAGGCGAGCACCACGGCCAGGATATGGAGGAACAGCGCGAACTTGTAGCCGGAGTCGCCGAAGGCCGCGAGGGGCATCGGGGAAACATAGCCGTCAGCCGCGACGGAGCAGGAGCGCGGACCAGTCGCCCTCGCGGCGCCGGTCCGCCTCCTCGAGGCCGACGGCGGCGAAGGCGGCGGCGACCTCGTCCAGCTCCGAGGGGAGGATGCCCGAGCAGACGAAGGTGGCCGCGCCGCGATTCGGGAGCTGGGCGGCCACGGCTTTGAGGATCGGGGAGGTGAGGTTGGCGACGACCGTGGGCGCGAGCGCGGGCAGGTGTTGGCGCAGGTTGACGCGATCCAGGGAGCCGAGGGCGACTCCGTTCGCCTTCGCGTTCGCTTCGGTCGCCTCCAGGGCGGCGGGCTCGTGGTCGTAGGCGCTCACAGGGTGCCAGCCGAGCTTCGCCGCCGCGATCGCGAGGACGCCGGAGCCGCAGCCGAGATCGGCCAGCGGCCCCGAAGCCCCTCCCGCGGCCTCGAGCTCGAGCAGATACTCGAGGCAGAGGCGGGTGGTCGGGTGGGCGCCGGTGCCGAAGGCGCGGCCGGGATCGACGACCAGGTCGACGGCGCCGGCGCGCGCATCCTCCCAGGACGGGCGCAGCCAGAGCCTGTCGCCGACGAGCACGGGGCGATGGAAATCGCGCCAGCGGTCGGCCCAGTCGTCGGCGACCTCGGTGGCGCTCACCTCCACCCGGCCGGCGCCCACGACCGCGTCGATCTCGCCCAGCTCGGGCAGCTCGCCCTCGCCGCCGTAGATCGCGTACTCGACGTAGCCGGGCCCGCGCCTCTCCTCGACGCCGTTGGGCGCCAGCACCGTCAGCTCGGCCAGCACCATGTCGGCCTGGTCGGGGCTGCACCTGACCGCCAGCCTTATCACCGAGCCGTCCGGATCGCTAGCCGAAGGCGCGGCGGACGCGCCCGAAGATCCCGTCGCCGTGCTGGGGGGCCAGGTTCTCGTTCCCGAGGCTGTCGTCCAGGCGCGCCGCGATCTCGCGCTGCTCGCTGCTGAGGTTGGTCGGGACGACGACGTTCACGATCACCCGCTGGTTCCCGCGGCGGCGGCCGCCGCCGAGCCGCGGCAGGCCGGCGCCGCGCAGGGTCTCCTCGTGACCGGGCTGGGTCCCGGGGCCGAGCTCGATCTCGCGCTCGCCGTCGAGCGTCGGCACCGTCACCATGGTGCCGAGCATCGCCTCGGTCGCCGGCACCGAGACGACGCTGATCAGGTCGTTGCCGTCGCGCCGGAAGCGCTCGTCGGCGGCCACCCGCACTTCGACGTAGAGGTCGCCGGGGGGTGCCCCGGGCTCCCCGGCGTGACCGGCGCCGGCGACGCGCAGCGTCTGGCCGTCGTCGATCCCGGCCGGCACCTCGACTTCCTTCGTCACCTGCCTCTGCGTGCGGCCGCTGCCGCGACAGGCCTCGCAGGGCGTCTGCGGGACCCTGCCGGCTCCGTTGCAGACGTCGCAGACGACCGCCCGCGCCATCTGCCCGAACGGCGTTCGCGAGACCTGGCGCAGCTGGCCGGCGCCGCCGCAGCGCTCGCAGGTCTCGATCGGCGTGCCCGGCTCGGCGCCGTTGCCGAGGCAGTGCTCGCAGGCGCCGACGGCCCGGTAGGAGATCTCGCGCGGGGCCCCGGTCGCGACCTCGGCCAGCTCGATCTCGACCGTCGCAGCGATGTCGCCCCCGGCCGCGGGCCCGCCGCCGCCGCCGAAGCCGAAGCCGCTGCCGAAGAATGCCTGGAAGATCTCGTCGATCGAGCCGAAGGCGCTGCCCGGATCGAAGCCGCCGGAGCGAAGGCCCTCGCGCCCGTAGGCGTCGTAGGTGCGGCGCCGCTCCGGGTCGGACAGCACCTCGTAGGCCTCGGCCGCTTCCTTGAACTTCTCCTCCGCTTCGGGATCGTGGCTGTTGACGTCGGGGTGTAGCTCGCGGGCGAGGGCCCGGAACGCCTTCTTGATCTCCGCCTCGCCGGCGTCGCGGGAGACGCCCAGGACCTCGTAGTAGTCGCGCGCCATGTCCGACCGGCCTCAGGAGTCGTAGACCGTCTCGAAGTAGCGCGAGAGCTCGCGGGCGGCGACCCGCACCGAGGCGATCGCGGTCGCGTAGTCCATCCGCCGCGGGCCGACGACGCCGATGGCGCCGAGGTTACGATGGCCGAGGCCGTAGTTGGCGCCGACGACGCTGACCGAGCGCAGCTCCGGCTGCGGGTTCTCGTCGCCGATCCAGAGGTAGACGGAGCGCTCGTCGAGCGCCGACCGAAGCATCTGCAGGACGTCGGCACGGCGCTCCAGGACGGTCATCAGCTCGTCGGCACGCGGCAGGTCGGGAAGGTGCGCCTCGGAGAGGAGCCGCGAGGCGCCTTCGACGTAGAGGTCCCCTCCGGATTCGCCCTCGATCCCGGTGAAGGCGGCGCCGAGGGACGCGACGAACTCCGCCTCGACCCCGCTCAGCTCGGGGTCGGCGAGCCTGGTGGCGATCATCCGCGCGCCGACGCCGAGGCCGGTAAGGGACTCGTTCAGGTAGCTGGAGGCCCAGGTGACCAGGCCGGGATCGACCACTCGATCGAACTCGAAGACGCGGCGGAGGACGTCGCCGGTCGAGGCGATCGCGATCACCACCACCCGGTGGGGTGCCAGCTGCAGCACCTCGACCCGGTGGATCGTCGCCCCCAGGCTGGGCGGCGGCGCGGTTGCCATCGCGACCAGATCGGTGACCTGGGCCAGGGCGGCCGTCGTCTCGCGCATCGCCTCGTCGACCTCGCGGCGCAGCTCCGACAGCTCGAGGTCGACCTGGGCCGGCCGCCCGGCCGGCAGGGGCGCCGAGATCAGCCCTTCGACGTAGAGCCGGTAGCCCGCGTCGGTCGGCACGCGGCCGGCCGAGGTGTGCGGATGGGTCAGGTAGCCCTCGTGCTCGAGCGCGGCGAGCTCGGCGCGGATCGTCGAGGGGCCCCATTCGATCTCGCGGCGGGCTGCCAGCTCACGCGAGCCCACCGGCCTGGCCGAGGCCAGGTAGGCCTCGACCACCAACCGCAGAATCAGCTCTTGCCGCTCCGAAAGCAAGCTACGAAGTTTAGGAAGAGTGCCGGGTGCCCCCTCCCAAGACACTCAAGCGAGGCGCAGCCGAGCGTCTTGGGAGGGGGTGCCCGGTGCTCCCCGCTCACACTTCGAGCTCCGCTTCCGCGTTGCGGATGATCCGGTTCTCGCCCTGGGCGGCGACGGTGTCGACGACGACGCGGCCGCCCTCGGCCGCGGTGACCGTGCCGGAGACGACGACCTCCTGCTCGGGGAAGCCCATGCCGCGGAACTGGACCGAGAGCCGCTTCAGGGCCCGCGGGTCGCCGCCGGCCAGCGCCTCCACGTTCGCCCTGGCCACCAGTCCCATCGAGTAGAGCCCGTGCAGGATGTTGCGCGGCAGGCCCACCGCTTTCGCGAACTCGTCGTCAATGTGGATCGGGTTGAAGTCGCCGGAGGCACCCGCGTAGCGGTGCGGCAGGTACTTGTCCGGGGTCACCCGCAGCTCCTCGATCTTGTCGCCGACGCTCACGCTCACCTCAAACCCCCCTCACGATGCAGGTCCAGGTCCCCCGGACGACCTGCTGGCCGTCCTGGTTGACCGAGTTGGTCTCGAACACGTAGAAGCCTTTGCCGCCCTTCTCCTCGATCGAGAGGCATTTCGCCGTGGTCGTGATCTCGTCGCCCGAGCAGGCCGGCTCGCCCCACTCGAACACCTGACCGCCATGGACCATGGCGGCGAAGTTCATCCCGACCTCGGGGTCGAACATCGCGGGGCCGACGGCCGGGCTGGAGTAGACGACGGCGAACATCGGCGGCGCGACGACGTCGCGGAAGCCCGCGGCGCGGGCAGCCTCGACGTCGAGGTGGACCGGGTTCTCGATCCCCAGCGCGTTCGCGTACTCCCTGATCTTCTCCCGCCCGACCTGGTAGGTCGTCGCGGGCCATTCCTTGCCAACGGCATCGGTCTTCACTGACAAGAGCTGACTCCTCCCCGCTTCGGTTCGCGCTTCGCTCGACGGCGCGGGGCAGTCTATTGGCTGGGCGGCCAGCCGGGCGCGCGCCTACTCGTCGATCTCCAGCACCGCGAGGAAGGCCTCCTGCGGCACTTCGACCCGGCCCACGGCCTTCATCCGCTTCTTCCCTTTTTTCTGCTTCTTCAGCAGCTTCTGCTTGCGGGTGACGTCGCCGCCGTAGAGCTTGGCCGTGACGTCCTTGCGCAGCGCCTTCACGGTCTCGCGGGCGAGGATGCGCGAGCCGACCGCGGCCTGCACCGGGACGTCGAAGAGCTGACGCGGGATCGTCTTCCTCAGGCGCTCGACCAGTCGCCTGCCCTGCTCGTAGGCGAAGTCCCGGTGGACGATGATCGAGAGCGCGTCCACCTGCTCGCCGGCGAGCAGGATGTCGACCTTGACCAGGTCGGAGGCGCGGTTGCCGATCGGTTCGTAGTCGAGCGAGGCGTAGCCGCGGGTCGAAGACTTGAGCAGGTCGAAGAAGTCGAGGACGATCTCGGCCAGGGGCAGGTCGTAGCGGATCTGGACCCGCTGGGGGCTGAGATAGCTCATGTCGACATGGGTGCCGCGGCGCTGCTGGCAGAGCTCCATCACGGCGCCCACCTGCTCTTTCGGGCAGATGATCGTGGCCCGGATGTAGGGCTCTTCGATCGACTCGATCGCGCCGGGGTCGGGCAGCTCGGTCGGGCTGCGGACCTCCTTCTCGCCGCCGCCCGCGAGGTGGGCGAGGTAGCGCACGTTGGGCGTCGTCGCCAGCAGGTCGAGGTCGTACTCGCGCTCAAGGCGCTCGCGCACGATCTCCATGTGGAGCAGCCCGAGGAAGCCGACGCGGAAGCCGAAGCCGAGCGCCTCCGAGGTCTCCGGCTCCCAGGAGAGGGCGGCGTCGTTCAGCGCCAGCTTGTCCAGCGCGTCGCGGAGGTCTTCGTAGCGGTCGGTGTCGATCGGGAACAGGCCGCAGAAGACCATCGGCCGCACCTCGCGGTAGCCCTCCAGCGGCTTCGAGGCGGGCTCGGCCGCCGCGGTCAGCGTGTCGCCCACCCGCAGCTTGGTGACGTCCTTGATGCCGGTGATGAGGTAGCCGACGTCGCCCGCCTCCATGCCGTCGACGCCGGTCATCTGCGGCCGGAAGAAGCCGATGTCGTCGATGTCCGCCTGGTTGCCGTTCTGCATCGAGACGATCCGCTCGTTCTTGCGGAAGCGGCCGTCGACCATCCGCACGTAGGCGATCACGCCACGGTACTGGTCGAACTCGGAGTCGAATATCAGGGCCCTGCTGGGCGCCTCCGGGTCGCCCTCGGGGGGCGGGATGCGGGCGACGATCGCCTCCAGCACCTCCTTCACCCCCTCTCCCGTCTTGGCCGAGATCCGAAGCGCTTCGCCCGGGTCGCCGCCGAGCAGGTCGGCGACCTCCTGCGCCACCCGGTCGGCCTCGGCGCCCGGCAGGTCGACCTTGTTGATCACCGGGATCAGCTCCAGGCCGTTCTCGATCGCGAGATAGGTGTTGGCGACGGTCTGGGCCTCCACCCCCTGCGCGGCGTCGACGACGAGCAGCGCCCCCTCGCAGGCGGCGAGGCTGCGAGAGACCTCGTAGGAGAAGTCGACGTGGCCGGGCGTGTCGATCAGGTGCAGGTGGTAGATCCGCCCGTCGTCGGCGGCGTAGTCGACCCGCACGGCCTGCGCCTTGATCGTGATCCCCCGCTCGCGCTCGAGGTCCATCGAGTCGAGCAGCTGCGCCTGCATCTTCTTCGGGTCGACGGCGCCGGTCAGCTCGAGGATGCGGTCGGCGAGCGTCGACTTGCCGTGGTCGATGTGGGCGATGATCGAGAAGTTGCGGATCTGGTCCATCGGCGGACGCAGTATGGCGCGCTCGGCGCGCGGGTCCTGTCGCGGCAGGGACCCACCACCCCTCCGGTAGCTGAAGCTTCCTCGGGGTGGTCCCCCCTGCCGCGCCACCCGCGCGAGGGGCCGCGTCGTGGGCACGCCGATGGGGCCAGGGGCGTCGGCTTCCGCACACGCCGAGGCCCGGGGGGCGGTCGGCTTCCTCAGCAAGCCGACGGGTCCAGGGGCCCACTCAGCTTGAAGACGACGGTGGGGGGCTTCCTCAGCACGACCTCGGCCTGCGGGGATTCGGTCCAGCGGGCGGTCGGCGGATAGGGGGGCTTGCCGGGCTCGATCCGGTCGCGGCTGGCGACGACGTAGTCGTAGCCGCCGGCGTCGAGGGCTTCCCGCCAGGCCCGGCAGGTGGCCGGCGCTTCGAAGCCGCCGTGGGGGCGCTCGACCCCCACGAACTGCACCCGGTTGGAGAGGTCGGTGCCGAACAGGGGGTACTGGCGGGTGCTGGTCGTCGCGATCCGGGCGCCCGAGATGTCGCGAGCCCACTTGAACGCCGCGTCGAGGCCCGGGCTGCTGAAGGTCGGGTTCGCGTAGCGGTCCCGCAGGTAGTGGCGCTGCACCGGGTACCCGACCGCGATCGCGAGCAGAAGAGCCAGGCCGGCCAGGGCGGCCTGGGGTGCCCCTCGCCCGGACAGGCGCCGAGCCAGCTGGCTCGGCGCCTTGAGTATCCGCCCGTTCGAAGGACGCCCCAGGCCGGCCTCGCGAAGCCGAGCGGGCAGGGCGATCGGGAGCAGGGCGAGGCCAAGGACGAGGGCCGGCGCCAGGTAGCGCAGGCCGGACTCGAAGCCCCGCGGGGCTCCCTCCGGCCCCGAGGCCGAGGTCGGCGCCACCAGCCAGGCCAGGGCGCAGGCGAGGCCGACCGTGCCCGCCACCACCAGCAGCCGGTCCCGCCCGGAGCCGGGCGCCGGCAGGAGCGGGAGCAAGAGGCCGGCGAGCGCGGCTGCGGCGAGCAGCGGCCAGAGGACCCAGAGGCCGTGATGCAGGCCCGGCAGGAGCCATTCAGACCAGACCGCGCCGTCGGTCAGGTAGGAGAGCACGCTGTGGGCTTCGCGCCCGCCCAGCGCCTGGGCCGGCGCGGGCAGGGCAATCGGGCCGAGGTGGCGGACCCAGGGCAGCGGGCTGCCGCTGTGCACGAGGTTGCGCAGGTACCAGTAGCCGCCGCCCGCCAGAGCCGCCAGCGCCGGCACCCAGAGCGCCCGCCAGCGGCCGCCCCGCGGCGCTGCCGCCGCCAGGCCGAGGACGAGCACCGCCACCGGCAGGAGGAAGTTCAGCTTGGTTCCCGCCGCCAGCCCCGCCGCCAGGCCGACGACAGCCAGGGTGCCGGCAGGCAGGCCCCGGTCGCGCCCGCCGCCGCGGGCGGCCGCGACGTTCAGGGCCAGCGCGACCGCGGCGAGCAGGAAGAAGAGCCCGGCGAGGTCGTTGCGCGCCTCCCCGGCCTGGTCCGACAGCGCGGGGACGCTGAGCGCGATCGCCCCCAGCGCCAGCGACAGCGGCGCCACCCGGTAGGGACGCCCGACGCACCAGCAGGCGGCCAGGCAGCCGACCAGCCAGCCGAGGTTGAGGAAGGGCGAGAGCAGGTCGCGCGAGAAGGCGAGCATCCCCGCGGCGTGGAAGATTTCGGCGTTGGCCGGGTAGAACCAGGCCAGGAACTGGGGCGCGATGTAGTGGAGGTCGATCGTGTTCCCGGTCTGCAGGAAGCCGGCGGCGAACGGGGCGTGGTACCAGGTGCTGTCGAACCCGGTCATGCCGGTGCTGAGCCGGGTCCTCACGCCGCCGGCGAAGTGGACCACCGCGATCGCCGCGATCGCCAGGGCGACCCAGGTCAGGACCGGGCCCAGCTGACGGCCCTCCCGCTGGGCGCCGCGCGAGCCCGCCGGTGCCTCGGCTTCCTCTCCCCCGCCCGCGCCCGGAGGCACCAGCAGCCGCGCCGCCGCCCCGCAGGCGACGACGAGCAGCAGATACGGGGCGGGCTTCAGCAGCGACACGGTTCCGAGCAGCTCCGCGCACCAGATCAGCAGCGCCGAGGCGAGCACCGCGGTGCCGAGGTGCGCAGGGGCTCCCGCGAGCTCCGGCAGCAGGCGCGAGCGGACGCGGGCGGCGCCGACCCAGGCCGCACCCACGAGCAGGACCAGCTCCACCACGCCCAGCAGGTACCTCCCCGGCCCGAGCATCTAACCCCGCCGCAGCACCAGGCGCATGATCTGGTCGAGCTCGGCGATCCGCAGCAGGCGGGCGACGAGCAGGTAGGCGCCGAGCCCGAGGGCGAGGCCGCATCCGAGCGAGGCGATCTGGGCCGAGAGGCTGCGCCCCAGCTCCTCGTCGAGGAGCTTCCAGACGACCCAGGCGGCGCCGGCCAGGGCGGCCGAGGCGACGGTGATCTGCGCCGCGGTCACGAACAGCCGGCGCAGCTCCAGGCCGCCGAATTCGCGCCTCAGCATGACCCCCTGCGCGACGACGGCTGCGGTGGTCCCGATCCCGGTCCCGGCGACGACGCCGCCGACCCCGAACGGGGCGTAGAGGGCCAGCGCCGCGAGCGCCGAGACGACCAGGTCGATCACCGCCAGCGCGGTCGCCCGCCATGGCCTCTGGATGCTGAAGAAGGTCCGCGTCTGCAGCAGGTAGAGCCCGTTGGTCGGCAGCGAGAAGGCGAACCAGAAGAGCGCCGTGGCGACGAGCGCGGTTTCTTCGGGCCCGAATTCGCCGCGCTGGTAGATCAGCCGGATCATCGGTTCGGAGAGGACCAGGATCGCGGCGGCCGCCGGCACCAGCACGAACAGGATCTGGCGCATCCCGTTGGCGAGGGTCGCCCGCAGGTTGTCGATCTCGCCGGCGTTGGCGAAGCGCGCCAGCGCCGGGAACAGGACCGTCGCCACGGCGACCGAGAAGATCCCCTGCGGCAGCTGATAGAGGCGGAACGCCTTGTCGATCGCCGCCGGGGCTTCTTCGCTGATCAGCGCGCCGAAGAAGCTGTTGATCAGCGCGTTGAAGTTGATCAGGCCGAGGCTGATCGTCACCGGCAGCATCAGCAGCAGCACCCGCCGCACCCCCGGATGGCGCCAGGCGAAGCTGAACCTGAAGCGGTAGGGCGTGTGCCGCAGGTCCCAGGTGGGGATCAGCAGCTGCACGAGCGTGCCGACCAGGATCCCGATCGCGTAGGCATAGATCCGGTCTTCGCCGTGGAAGAGCGGCTCGAGCACGACGAGGACGACGATGATCGTCAGGTTCCAGAACAGCGGCGAGATCGCGAAGGCGCCGAAGCGGTCGTAGCTGTTGAGGACCCCGACGACGACGCCGCTGATCCCGAGCATGATCAGGATCGGGAACAGGACCTGGGACAGGGTGACCGTCAGGTCGACGATTTCTTCCCGTTCGAAGGCCGG
>JBLNAC010000111.1:0-2992 GCA_050259155.1 Syntrophothermus sp. | reverse complement strand
CCATCAGGCCGCCCGCGCCGAGGACCGCGGCGATCGCGTCGACCGGCTTGGCGATCTCGCCGGGATCGACGACGACCGGCCCCAGCGTGGCGGCGGCCGCCTCCAGCGCCGGTCGGATCGCCTGGGACAGATCGAGCGCGCCCATCGGGGTGTCCGACAGCGCGTTCACGAGATCCTGGCCCACCACGATGGCGATCTCGCCCTGCGCCGCGCCCGCGAAGCGGGCACGAACGGCCTGGCCGGCTGCCGCTGCCCCGGCCGCCGTCGCGATCGCCTCGCCCGCGGTCAGCGGGCTGCTCGACGGGAGCAGCGGGAGGGCGGCGTTCGCGGCGGCGGCGACCAGGCCGGCGGGTGTGGTGACGACGTTGTTCATCTGCCAGGACGCTCCCGCGATGAGGGCTGGAATGGCGAGGCGGTCGAGGTCGACTGCGGTGCGGACGGCAGCGCCGCCGGTGACGGCACGATGAGGCACGCGAGCTGGGAGCCTCTGTTCCCCGGTACGGCATGGGCGAAGGTGATCCCGGCGGAGGTCACCGCCAGCGGCGCGGAGGTGGGGTGGGCCAGCGGAACCACATCACCGGGGCGCAGCCCCACGAGGTCGGCCGGGCGCATCCGGACCGGCTGGAAGCGCACCGAGACGTCGATCGGCGCCGACTGGAGCCCAGCGGCGAGCATCGCCCGCGCGGCTGCCCGCGACTGCCGCTCGCTCTCGGAGAGCGCCTGCTCCGCCCGCTCGCTCTCCAGCTTCGCGAAGATCGCGTTGAAGGGCATGCACATCGTCGCAACGCACTCCTCCTCGCCGACCTTCATGTCGAACGTCGCGACGATCACCATGTCCGAGGCGACGCCGGCCTGGGCGAACTGCGGGCTGTACTCGATGCCCGTCAGCTGCGGGGTGACCTCGACGATCGGTTCGAAGGCGTAGCGCAGCTCGGCCAGCACCCGTGCCAGCAGGCCGCGCAGCAGCGCGTTCTCGATCTCGGTCAGCGGTCGCTGCGGCTGCGGCCCGCCCGGACCGCCGAGCATGTGGTCGATGCAGGCCATCGCGGTGCTCAGGGAGAACTCCAGGATCGAGATCCCGGCGAGCGGCTCCATTGTGCACAGTGCGAGCACGGTCGTGCTCGGCAGCGACGCGATGTACTCGTCGTAGGACTGCTGGCCGATCGAGGCCAGCGAGACGTGCGAGACCACCCGCAGGCTCGTGGTCAGCATCGTGGAGAACGCCCGCGCGAACGCCTCGTAGGCGATCTGCAGGGTGCGCACGTGCTCGCGGGCGAGCTTCGCCGGCCGGCGAAAGTCGTAGCGGTCAGGGCCGGAGCCCTTTCTCCTGCCGCCGCCTCGGACCGGCGAGCCGGAGCCACCGGAGGAAGAAGACGACTGGGTCACGCGACACCCATCGGCCGGTCACCCGACGGGTTGAGCAAAGCGGCACGCCCGCGACCTCCGTCTCGGGGGACTTTCCCCACCGATCGGATGTCAAGCCCTCGTGGCGGGCGCGGCGGCCCGGCGCCGGATGCCGCTACTGCATGACGAACGACGTGTAGTACACGTCCATGACCTTCTCGTCGTATGCCTTGATGATCTTCTCCTTCAGCTCCTTCTTCGTCCGTTTCCGCTCCTCGTTCGACGACAGCTCGGCCACCGAGCGGTTGCTGTACAGGTCGATCGCGATGTCGAGCGCCTTGCTGCCGTCGAGCTCCTTCTCGACCTCGGTCGTCGCCTGCAGCGCGAACCCCAGCTTGAGGTAGTGCCCCTCGGCGAGGTTGATGGTGACCGGGTCGAGCGCCACCACGATGCCGGGCTCGGGCTTCGGCTCGGCCTTCGGCTTCTTCGGCGCGAACAGGTACCAGCCGCCGGCGCCGCCGCCCGCCAGCGCGACCAGGATGACCACCGCCATCAGGATCAGTTTCTTCCGGGACCGCCGCCGCCCGCCGCCTTCCTTGGCATCCCGAGAACCCTTGCCGATCACTACCGCTCCTCGGTTGCGGGGGTACCGGCGGCCGAGGGCAGCAGTGCCCGCTCGGCGGCCGGCAGTGTCGAGAGCACGACGATCTCAACCCGCCGGTTGAGGGTGACCGCCCGCGGGTCGGACGGGTCGTACAGCGGCTTGGTGTCCGCGAAACCCGCGGCGCTGAGCCGCGACTGCGGGATCCCGATCGAGTCGGACAGGAATCGCACGACCGTCGAGGCGCGCGCCGTCGACAGCTCCTACCCGCTCGGATAGTTGATCGTCGGTACGTTGAGCTGGTTGGTGTGCCCGTCGACCTCGACCCGGTTGGGTAGCGGGGCGATCACTGGGCCGATGGCGCTGAGGATGTTCCGCCCGGCCGGAAGCAGGTCGGCACGGTCGCCGGCGAAGACCACCGCGCTGGTGATCACCGTGACGACGAGCCCGCGCTCGTCGATGGCGAACATCACACTGTCCTCGTTGCCGAGCTTCCGCAGCTCCTCGGTGATCTTCTTCTTGACCTCCTCGAACTGCTCGACCTCCTTGCTGGCCGCCGACTGCATGCGCTGCTGGCGGGCCAGGTCCGCCCGGTCGACCGCCTCCTTGAGCGCCTTGTCCTGGGTCTCCTCGGCCGGCTTGTCGGTGCGCCCGCCGACCCCGGAGGCGAGATCCATGGGGGAGTCCTCGTTGGTGGAACCCTCGATCTTGGTCTCGGTGCCGGCGAACCCGACCGGTGGCGAGCCGAATCCCGTCGCCAGGCCGTTGCGAAGCGCGTTGAACTTCTTCTGGTCGACCTGGCTGATCGAGTACAGCACGATGAACAGCACCATGAGCAGCGTGAGCATGTCGGCGTAGGTCACCATCCACCGCTCGTGGTTCTCGGACTCCGGCTCCTCCTGCGGGCGCTTGCGGGTGCGCCGCGCGGATCTCGACGCGCTCACCCGTCACTCCCGGGGATCCGGGGCGTACCGGCCATCACGCGGCCTCCGCCCGCTTCTTGCCCGTGCCCGGCGGCAGCAGGCTACGCAGCTTCTGCGCCACCAG
>JBLNAC010000110.1:0-12764 GCA_050259155.1 Syntrophothermus sp. | reverse complement strand
CCGGTCAGGCCGCCCACTTCGTCGGCGAGCTGACGCGGGCGCTCGGCGGCGTCGATCTCGGGCACGCTTGCGCCGAGCTCGGGCCGGGCCAGGCCGACGAGCACGTCGCGGTCCGCCCCGCCCGCCGGCCGCGAGTCGAGGTGCGGCGAGCCGAGCGCCTCGCGCAGGATCCGCTGGACCAGCAGCGCCTCCTCGTTGGAGGCGTCGCCGACGATCGCCGCCACGCGGCCTGGGCCGGCGGCGCGCAGGCCGGTTGCGGCGGCCCCGATCGCGGTCTCCCAGTCGGTCCTCGCCCCCCCTTTGAGGCGGGGCTCGGTGACCCGCTCCTCGGCCTCGAACATCTCGAATCCGTAGCGACCGCGATCGCAGAGCCAGCCGTCGTCGACGGCATGGTTGTCGCGGGTGACGACGCGCTTCACCTTCTCGTCGCGAACGGTGAAGCTGACGTTGCACTGGCTCGGGCAGAGCGTGCAGACCGAGCCGGCCTGCTCGATGTCCCAGGGCCGGGCGCGGAAGCGGTAGGTGTAGTTGGTCAGCGCCCCGACCGGGCAGATGTCGGTGATGTTGCCGTGGAAGGGAGCGACGTAGGGGCGGTCGTCGAAGGTGCCGACGAAGGTGCGGTCGCCGCGCTCAAGCAGCTGCAGCTGCGCATCCTCGGCGACCTCCTGGCTGAAGCGCACGCAGCGGTAGCAGAGGATGCAGCGCTCGCGGTCGATCGCCACCAGCGGCGAGAGTTCGATCGGCTTCTGGAAATGGCGCTTTTCGTCGATGACGCGCGATTTGCCCGGCCCCCATCCCATCGAGATGTCCTGCAGCGGGCACTCGCCGCCCTTGTCGCAGACAGGGCAGTCGAGCGGGTGGTTGACGAGCAGGAACTCGACCACGGCGCTCTGCGCCTCCTTGACCTGGTCGGTGCGCGTGTGGACGACCATCCCGTCGCGGACCGGCGTCGAGCAGGACGTCTGCAGTTTCGGGATCCCCTCGATCTCGACCAGGCACATGCGGCAGGCGCCGACCGGCTCGCCGAGTTTCGGTTCGTAGCAGAAGACCGGGACCTCGACGTCGCCCTTGCGGGCGGCGTCGTGGAGCATCTCGCCCTCGATCGCCTCGATCTCGCGGCCGTCGACGGTGATCGTGATCGCCCGCTGCTCGCTCACGCCGCGACCGCCTCGAGGGTTGCGCTCTCGATCACCGCTTCGAACTCCGGCCGGAACTTGTTGACCATCGCCGAGACCGGCATCGCCATCGAGTCGCCGAGCACGCAGAGGCAGTGGCCCATGATGTTCTGCTGCACCGAGGCAATGATGTCGAGGTCCATCGGCGTCGCCTCGCCGCGCACGACCCGCTCCAGCATCTTCACCGTCCAGTTCGTGCCCTCGCGGCAGGGGGTGCACTTGCCGCAGGACTCGTGGTGGTAGAAGCGCGCGGTCCGCAGCGCCATGTGCGGGATCGATACCCGGTCGTCGGCGACGATGATCGAGCCCGAGCCGAGCATCGAGCCCGCTTCTGCCATCGCCTCGAAGCTGTACGGCAGGTCGAGCTCGGCCGGGGTCAGAACCGGCGAGGAGGAGCCGCCCGGATAGAAGGCCTTGACCTCGTGCCCCTCCTCGGGGCCCCCGGCGAGGCCGTAGATCAGGTCGCGGAGCGGGATCCCCAGGGAGATCTCGTAGTTGCCGGGTCGGCGCACGCCGCCGGAGATCGAGACGACCTTGGTTCCGGGCGACTGCTCGGTGCCGAAGCCGCGGAACCACTCGGCGCCGTGCTTGACGATGTGCGGGACGTTGGAGAGCGTCTCGACGTTGTTGATCAGCGTCGGGCCGCCGTAGAGGCCCTGCACCGCCGGGAACGGCGGCTTCAGGCGAGGGTTGCCGCGCTTGCCCTCGAGCGCGTCGAGCAGCGCCGTCTCCTCGCCGCAGATGTAGGCGCCGGCGCCGCGGTGGACGACAAGCTCGAGGTCGCGGCGGCTGCCGAGGATGTCCCGGCCGAGGTAGCCGGCCTCGTAGGCCTCGGCCACCGCGCGGTCGAGGATGTCGGCCTGGGCGTCGTACTCGCCGCGGATGAAGATGAAGGCGCGGCGGGCGTCGGCGGCGAGGGCGGCGATCGCGATGCCCTCGATCAGCTGGTGGGGGTTGCGCTGCATCAGCTCGCGATCCTTGAAGGCCCCGGGCTCGGACTCGTCGGCGTTGCAGCAGAGGTACTTGTCCATCTCGCCTCGCGGCAGGAAGGAGGCCTTTTTCCCCATCGAGAACCCGGCCCCACCGCGGCCGCGCAGGCCCGAGTCTTCGAGCTCCTTGAGGACCTCGTCCTGCTCCATCTCGCGGTACGCCTTCTCCAGCGTCGCGTAGCCGCCGACCAGTCGCCGGTAGCCGTCGAGGGTCGCCAGCGCCGGGTCCTCCGCCTTGTCGAGCAGCACCCGGGTCTCGAGCTGATGGGCCATCAGGAGTCACCCGCCAGTCCGCGCTTCTCCAGTGCCTTCTCGGGCAGCACCTCGGATCCCGACCTCAGCTGCTCGACGGCGGTCGCCGCCTCCGCCTCCTCTAGCGGCCCGTAGTAGCGCTGGTCGATCGAGGCCATCGGCGCGATGTCGCAGGCGCCGAGGCACTCGAAGCCCGTCACGAAGAAGTCCTCGTCCCCCTCGGCGGCGGCCCGGAACGCGTCGAGCAGCTGGTCGCCGCCGCGCATCCAGCAGCTGATGTTGGTGCAGACCTCGATCCGGTGGCTGCCGACGGGCTCGGTGTGGAAGAGGTCGTAGAAGCTTGCCACCGACTCGAGGTAGGCCGGCGTCACCCGCATCACGGCCGCGGCCTGGCGGATCCCGTCCGGCGTGCACCAGCCGTAGAGCCGCTGCACCGCCCAGAGCGCCGGGATCGAGGCCGATTTGCGCTCGGGGTAGCGCGACATCAGCTCCTCGATCCGCTCGCGCAGCTCCGGCGGGCAGTCGACCTCGTGCAGCTCGGGGATCTCCTCCTCGGCGCGCGGCGGCACCCGCCCGTCGGTAAGCGCGCGATCGACCGGCAGCCCCGTCCCGCTCACCGGTCGACTCCCCCCAGGATCGGGTCGAGCATGCCGAGGCTGCAGATCATGTCGGCGACGTAGCCGTCGACGGACATGTCGCGGAAGGCCTGCAGGTTGACGAAGGAGGGGTCGCGGAAGTGGACCCTCGCGGGCTTCGAGGATCCGTCGGCGAGGACGTAGCAGCCGAGCTCGCCGCGCGGGCACTCGATCGCGTTGTAAACCTCGCCGGCCTCGACCCGGAACCCCTCGGTGACGAGCTTGAAGTGGTGGATCAGCGACTCCATCGAGGTCGAGAGCTAGGAGCGGGGCGGCAGCACGTACTTGCGGTCGTCGGCGATGTGGGGGCCGTCGGGCAGCGCGTCGAGGCACTGGCGGACGATCCGGCTCGACTCGACCATCTCGGCGACCCGGACGCGGTAGCGATCGTAGTTGTCGCCCACCGTGCCGACCGGGATCTTGAACTCGACCTCCGGGTAGGCGAGGTACGGGAACGCCTTTCGCAGGTCCCAGGGGTCGCCGGCGGCGCGGAGCAGCGGACCGGTGACGCCCAGCTCCAGCAGGCGCTCGCGGCTGACGACGCCGACGCCTTTGGTCCGCCGCAGGAACACCTCGTTGCGGTCCAGCAGCGCTTCGTACTGGCCGACGCGGATCGGCATCTCCTCGGCGAAGGCGCGGCACTTCTCCTCGAAGCCCTTGGGGATGTCCTCGATCACGCCGCCGACCTGGAAGTAGCGGGTGTGCATCCGCTGCCCGGCCGCCATCTCGAACAGGTCGAGGATCCGGTCGCGCTCCCGGAAGCAGTACCAGAGCATCGAGATCGCGCCGAGGTCGAGCGCGGTCGTCCCCAGCCATACGAGGTGCGAGTGAATCCGGTTGAGCTCCAGGAAGAGCGTCCGCAGGTACTTCGCGCGGGGCGGGATCTCGAGGCCGATCAGCTGCTCGACGGCCCCGCAGAAGGCCTGCATCTGGAAGAAGTAGGAGACGTAGTCCATCCGCTCGACGAAGGGGATGACCTTCCAGTAGCTCTTGTCCTCGCAGGACTTTTCGATCCCGGTGTGGACGTAGCCGATCACCGGGCGCAGGTCCCGCACCACCTCGCCTTCCAGGTCGACGACGAGGCGCAGCACGCCGTGCGTCGCCGGATGGTGGGGACCGATGTTGACCGTCATCAGCTCGGTCGTGCGGTCCTCGCTCAGCTCGCCGTGGAGGTCGGCCGTGGTCAGCGCCGCCGCGTCCTCCAGGGCGATGCCCTCGCCGACCCTGCCGTCAGTCATAGTCGCCCTCGTTGTAGGTGAAGGTGACGGGCTCGCCGCCGATCGGGAAGTCCCGGCGCTGCGGCCAGCCGACGTAGTCCTCGGGCAGGAGGATCCGAGTCAGGTCCGGATGCCCGCGGAACTCGATCCCGAAGAAGTCGAACGCTTCGCGCTCCTGGAAGTTCGCGGTCGGGAACAGCTCGGCGCAGGAGTCGATCGAAGGGAGCTCGGGGGACGTGTCCGCAAGCATCGCCTTGACCCGGATGCGCTCGCACCGCTCGCGGTTGAGGAGCTCGTAGTGGACGCCGAAGCGGGGCTCGGCCGGGAGGTAGTCGGCGACGTGGAGGCTGGCGAGGAAGGTGTAGCGCTGGCCCGGCGTGTCGCGGAGCCAGGCCAGGACGGGGAGGACGTGCGCGGGATCGACGACGAGCGCCGCCTGCCCGCGGTCGAAGGAGGTGGCGGTGACGGCCCCGGGGTGGTCGCGCTCGATTTCCCCCCGGATCAGCTCCAGTCCCGGCGCGTCAGGCAAGGGCGAGCTCCCTCGCCGCCTCGTACGCCGCGGCCGCCTCCGGGCTCGGTTGCGAGGCAGGGCCGCCACGCGCCCACTCCTCGGTTCCGACGGCGTTGTAGCGACGGCGCCAGCCCTGGTCAGGGTTGCCCATGATCTTGCGCTGCAGCTTCGTGAACCCGTACATCACCGCCTCCGGCCGCGGCGGGCAGCCGGGCACGTGGAGGTCGATGGGCATGAACTTGTCGGCTCCCTGAACGACCGCGTAGTTGGCGAACATGCCCCCCGACGAGGAGCAGGCGCCCATCGAGATCGCCCATTTCGGCTCCAGCATCTGGTCGTAGAGGCGGCGGACGACCGGCGCCATCTTGATCGAGACCCGGCCCGAGAGGATGATCAGGTCGGCCTGGCGCGGCGAGGCCCGCAGCGCCTCGGCGCCGAAGCGGGCGAGGTCGTAGCGCGCGGTGACGATCGAGATCGGCGCCTCGATCGCGCAGCAGGCGAGACCGAAGGTGAGCGGGAAGATCGAGTTGGCCCGCGCCAGGTTGAGCATCTTCTCGAAGGTCGTGGTGACGACCCGCTCTTCGACGTGGCGTTCGAGGTCCTCGCCTTCGAGGTCGCCCCGCAGCATGTCGCGGGCGGTCGCCTGACGGGCCTCGAGGCTGCGGCGCTCTATTTCCAATCCAGTGCCCCCTTGCGCCAGACGTAGACGAAGGCGACCATCAGGAGGACGACGAAGGTGATCACCTCGCCGAGCACGAAGGCGCTGTCGGCCCCCTTCATGATGACCCCCACCGGGTAGAGGAACACGACCTCGATGTCGAAGAGGATGAACAGCATCGCCACCAGGTAGAAGCTGACGCCGAACTTGAACCCCTTCACCGCCTCGACCGGGATGCCCGACTCGTAGGGCTCCCCCTGGCGGCGGCTGGCGACGGTCGGGGTCCGCGGCCGCTTGGGGCCGATGAAGTGGTTCAGCATCGCGAACACACCGCCGACCGTGAGGCCGAGCACCGCGAAGACGAGGATCGGGAGATAGCTCTTTAGCACTGGTGGGGGTTGAAGGTCGTGGCCGGGCGCCCTCGACCCCGCTCAGGCGCCCGTAGACGCTGTTATACACCCACCTTGTGACAACTTGCTACATAGTGATGTTTAGCATCAGCAAGCCGAAATCCGACCGTTCTTGGAGGATTTAGGGATGGTCGGGCTGCACATCGCCGTCGGCTGCTTCGTGATCGTCCTCAACGGCGCCGCCGGGGCGATCGGAGGGGTCCAGTGGTACCGGGGCCGGCCCTCGATCCCCTTCTGGTACCTGCTCCGCGCCGCCCAGGTCTCCGTCTTCGTCCAGGCTCTGCTCGGGGGCCTGCTGGTGGTCACGGGCCACAAGCCGGCCGAAAACCTGCACTACCTCTACGGAATCCTCCCCCTCGTCGTCTCCTTCATCGCCGAGGGCGCCCGCCTCGGCGCCGCCCAGCGCGAGCTGGGCGATGTCGACTTCGAGGCGCTCCCGGCCGAGACCCAGGAATCGCTCGCCCTCCAGATCGTCCGCCGAGAGATGGGGATCATGGCCGTGAGCTGCGGGGTCATCCTCTTCCTCGCCCTGCGGGCGGCGACGACGAGCGGCTTGTGATCGGACCGTCGAGCGGGGTCGTCGGACGCCCGTCGGGCTGAGTGTCCCCCGACCCCCACTCGACGGTCCGCCACGGAGCGCGGGGATCGCCGCCCGCAGGCCGGGGTCGGACAGCTTTCGATGCACGAGTCTGACGTTGACCCCGCAATACGTGGTCAACGTCGGACTCGATCACCTCGGTGGATCCGGGCGATCGCCTCAGTCGATGCGGAAGGCCGGGTGGTCGGGGGCGATCCGGCGCAGCTCCTCGTCGCTGGCGTCGGGCCCGACGCCGTCGAAGAAGGCCCCGACCTCCCACTTCCACCTCTTCAGGTACGCCCGCAGCAGAGCCGGCTTCTCGTCGTCGGGCACCTCGGTGGCGGTGAACTCCTCGACTCCGCGGCCCACCAGCCGGCCGCCGCCGCTGACGCGCATGTTGCGGACCCATTGCGTCTCCCCGCGGGGCGCCACGAGGTAGCGGGCGCCGTCGAAGTCGAGCGGGTTGACCGGCGTCCGCCGCCACTCGCCGCTCTTGCGGCCCTTCACTTCCAGCACCCGCGAGCCGGCGACGGAGAGGCCGTGGCGGCTGAGCCAGGCGACCAGCGGGTTGAAGGCGTTTCGCGTGAACCAGCCCGGCTCTTGGAAGGTCGCGGCCACGGGCCGATTGTAGGCAGGGCGCCATCTCGACCAGCCGCCGGCGCGGGCCCGACCGAGCCGGCGCCCGCGGCGCGCGGCTCCGGGTTCCCTCAGCCCAGCGGCCGGTAGCGGCCGCCGTGGAAGACGAGGGGATCGCCCACCCCGGCCTCGAGGTCGAGCACCTCGCCGGTGACGATCACGTGGTCGCCGGCAGCGATCACGTCCCGCAGCTCGCAGCCGATCCAGACCAGGGCACCGTCGATCGCGGGGATCCCGCCCCGGTCGCTCCAGGCCACGTCGGCCCACTTCTCGGCGACCGGCGCCTTGCTCGCGAAGCCGCGCGCGAGCTCCTCCTGGCCCCGATGGAGGACGTTGACGCCGAAGTGATCCGCGGCCTGGACGGCCAGCAGCGTGCGCGAGCCGCGGTCCAGGCAGGCGAGCATCAGCATCGGCTCGATCGACAGCGAGCAGACGGCGTTGGCCGTCGCTCCCGCCGGTCCGCCGTCGCCGCCCGCGGTCACGACCGTGACCCCGGTGGGGAGGTTCGCCATCGCGGCGCGGAAGCTGGCTGGCTCGGGCAAGGTCAGGGGCGGGCGGGGATCGGGGATCGCCGCCAGAGAATATGATGCGCGCCGCGTGCGTCCAGCGGTCGTCATAGCAATGGTTGTCGCCGCCGCCCTCGGCCTCTCGGCCTGCGGTTACGGCGAAGAGGAAATCACGCTCTCCAAGGACAACCCCGACTACAACGGCGCCGTCCTCTTCTCGACCCACTGCTCGGGCTGCCACACCCTCAGCGCTGCCGGCACCCAGGGAAGCGGCAACCGCGGCCAGCGGACGCAGGGACCGAACCTGAACGACCGCACCGAGAGCTACGAAGACGCCCTCTACGCGATCCAGAACGGCGGCTTTTCGGGGGCGATCATGCCCCAGAACATCGTGGTCGGCAAAGAAGCGGAAGAAGTCGCCGCCTTCGTCGCCAAGTACGCCGGCCAAGCCGCCCAATCCTCTCCGCGCCCGGGCCAGAGCCAGACCTCCCCGTAGGGGCGGTGGCGCGTGCTTGACCTGAAGCTGATCCGCTCCGAGCCCGAGCGGGTCAAGGAGGCTCTGGCCCGGCGCGGCGCGGCCGCCGCGGTCGACCAGCTGCTCGCCCTCGACGCGCGCCGGCGGGCGCTGCTGCCGGAGGTCGAGGACGCGCAGGCCGAGCGCAAGGCGCTCTCGAGGCGGATCGGGGAGGCCCGGAAGGCAGGCGAGGACGCCGCCGAGCTGATGGCCCGGGTCGCAGAGCTGAAGAACCAGATCGAGACCGGGCGGACCGAGCTGGACAAGGTCGACGCGGAGCTCGAGGCCCTGGCGCTGAGCCTGCCCAACATCCCCGATCCCGACGCTCCCCCGGGCGACACCGACGACGACGCGGTCGAGATCAGGCGGGTCGGGGAGCCGCCCGCCTTCGACTTCGAGCCCCGCGACCACCTCGACCTCGGGATCGAGCTCGGTCTGATCGACGTCGAGGCCGCGGCGCGCCTCTCGGGCTCACGCTTCGCCTATCTCAAGGGCGATCTGGTGCTGGTCGAGCTGGCCTTGGTCCGCTTCGCGATCGAGCTCGTCCGCGCCGAGGGCCACGAGCCGGTCGTCCCGCCGGTCCTGGTCCGCGAGGGGGCCCTGGAGGGAACCGGCTTCCTGCCGGGCGACCGCGACCAGATCTACGAGATCCCCCGCGACGAGCTGTTCCTCACCGGCACCTCCGAGGTCGCCCTCGCCGGGCTCCACGCCGACCAGATCCTCGCCGCGGAGCAGCTGCCCCTGCGCTACTGCGGCTTCTCCACCTGCTTCCGCCGCGAGGCGGGAGCGGCAGGGCGCGACACGCGCGGGATCTTCCGCGTCCACCAGTTCGACAAGGTCGAGATGTTCTCGTTCGTCGAGCCGTCGGAGTCGCCCGGCGAGCACGAGCGGCTGCTGGCGATCGAGGAGGCCATCCTCTCCGAGCTGGAGATCCCCTACCGGGTCGTCAACGTCGCCGTCGGCGATCTGGGCGCGCCGGCCGCCAAGAAGTACGACTGCGAGGCGTGGATCCCCAGCCAGCGGCGCTACCGGGAGCTCACCTCGTGCTCGAACACGACCGACTACCAGGCGCGCCGGCTCGGCTGCCGCTACCGGCCGGAGGAGGGCGCCGCGCCGGAGGTCGTCCACACACTGAACGGCACCGCGATCGCCGTCGGCCGCACCCTGATCGCACTGATCGAGAACCGGCAGGAGCGGGACGGAAGCTTCACCCTACCCAATATTTTGCAGGGGTTCGGCGCGCCTGAGAGAATCTCGCCGCCATGAGGAGCGAGGAGAACTCCTGTTGAGCACCGCCGTCCGCGAGGCCAAGCGGGTCGTCCTCTGCGACGACCACGAGATCGTGCGCGAGGCGATCAAGGCGCGCATGTCCAGCTCGAGCTCGGTCGAGATAGTCGGCGAGGCCAGCAACGGCCGCGACGTCGTCGACGTCGTCCGGGAGCTCGAGCCCGACGTCCTCATCATCGACGTCGAGCTGCCGAAACGCGACGGGATCGAGGCGACCAAGGAGGTGCTCAAGGTCCGGCCGCGGACGAAGGTGATCATCTTCACCGCGCACGCGCAGCCCGACCTGCTGGCGCTCGCGCTCCGCGCCGGCGCCTCCGGCTACGTGCTGAAGTCGGCGCCGGCCGAGGACATCGCCCGCGCGGTCAAGGCGGTGACCGCCGGCGGGACCTTCCTCGGCGGCGACTTCGCCGGCGGCAAGCCGTCGGAGGTCGAGAAGCTGCTCGACCTCTCGCCGCGGGAGCGGCAGATCCTCGAGCTGCTGGCGGAGGGCCTGCGCGTCAAAGAGATCGCCGAGCGCCTGCAGCTGAGCCCGGCGACGGTCCACACCCACGTGCGCAACGCGATCGCCAAGCTCGAGGTCGACACGCGCACCGAGGCGGTGGCGCTCGCGGTCCGCTTCAGCTACCTCGGCGCCGGCGGCAGCACCCTCTAGCCTGGCCGCCCCGCGCGCCAGCACCCTCTAGCCTGGCCGCGCCGCGCGCTTGGCGGTCAGCAGATCGGCGTCTGCGCGGCGCAGAAGGTCCTCGCCGACCACCCCGTCGGCCGGGAACATGGCGATGCCCGCGGCGGCCGAGACCGGCAGCTCCTCGTCGGTCCCGAAGCCGCGGTGCCGGACCCTGGCGCAGAGGCGAGCCGCGACTTCCTCGGCCTCTTCGGCGTGCGCCTCCGGCACGATCACCGCGAACTCGTCGCCGCCCTGGCGGAAGACCGAGTCCTCGCGGCGCACCTCTTCGCGCAGGGCGCGGCCGATTTGGGCCAGCAGGCTGTCGCCGACGAGGTGGCCGTGCTCCTCGTTGATCGACTTGAAGCGATCGAGGTCGAGCAGGATCAGCGCGAACTCGCGTCCGCGGCGGCGATGTCGGGAGATTTCCTCGGCCAGGCGCTCGTGCAGGGCGCGGTAGTTTCCGACCCCGGTCAGCTCGTCCTCGCGCGCCAGGGCCCAGAGCGCCTCATGGCTGGCGCGGAGGCGGCGGGACATCACCAGGACCCCGACCGCGAGCAGCGCCAGGCAGGCGACCTCGACCAGCGCCAGCACCAGGCGCTCGCCTTCGGAGAAGGAGCCGAGCAGGAGCGGCAGCAGCAGGCCCGCGGCGATCGCCGCCAGGCCGGCCACCAGCAGGCGGGGGCCGATCGGCGCGCGCTCGCGCGGCAGCTGTGGAGGCTCGGGAGATCGCATCACTATTACTTGGTATCGAACATTCGTCTAGGCGCAGCTTATGCGAGCCGGCGGGGCCTGTCTCCGGCCGCCATTACGATGCGCCCGGTGCGCTACCCGGTAGAACACTTCGACGCCAAGGAGCGCGCGCTCCTGGCGCCGCACTTCACCAATCTCGACCGGCCGGTCTTCGCGCTGGTGAACCTGCCCGAGACCGTGAAGGGCGCCCTCTTCGCCCGCTACTCGCGCTACTCGGGGACCCTGCGCCGGCTTTACCTCGATGAGTTCGCTTCCGACGCGCCGGCGGGAGGACGTCCCTTCGACGACGACGAGGGAGCGCGGGCGGCGCAGCTCTACGAGAGGGTGTTCGTCGGCTACGGCGACGACTCGATCGCCCAGGTGGGCGGCGCCCACGTCGCCTGCGAGTGGGTCTCGAACGTCGTCACCAAGCTGCTCCAGCGGGGCCGCCTCGCGGCCTATCTGGAGCAGTCGACGCGCTACATCCCCTACGACCAGCCGCTCCCCGGCGGCGGCCACCGCTTCTACCGCGACGATCGGCTCGGCCCCGAGTTCGCCGCCGCGATGGACGAGCTGTTCTCGATCTACTCCCGCTCGCTGACCGAGGTCGAGGCGTGGGCCGCGGAGCGCTGGCCCCGCGGGGCGGAGGAGCCCGAGGCCGCCTGGCGACGCTCGATCCGCGCCAAGGCGCTCGACCTGCTGCGCGGCCTGCTGCCGGCGGCGACCCTCAGCCACGTCGGGATCTACGCCTCCGGCCAGGCCTACGAGCAGCTGATCATGCGCCTGATGGCCTCGGCGCTTCCCGAGGCACGCGAGTACGGCGGGATGATCCTCGCCGAGCTGCAGCGGGTGATGCCCAGCTTCGTCTCGCGGATCGAGCGACCCGACCGCGGCGGCGAGTGGATCTCCTACCTCGAACGCCGCCGCGAGCGGACCGAGCAGTGGGTGGCGCGGCTCGCCCTCGACCGGCGCGGCGGCGACGAGGGGGCGCCCGCGGTCGAGCTGATCCACGTCGACGGCGGCGAAGAGGACCTGCTCGCCGCCTGCCTGTTCGAGGCCGCGACCGCGCCCGAGACCGAGATCCTCTCCCGCATCGACGTCCTCGACCGCCGCGAGCGGGAGGAGCTGCTGGCGGCGATGGCCGGCGACCGGCGCAACCGCCGCCACCGTCCCGGGCGGGGCTTCGAGGCGGTGCGCTACCGGTTCGAGATCGTCTCCGACTACGGCGCCTTCCGCGACCTCCAGCGCCACCGCATGCTGACCTGCCAGTGGCAGCGCCTCGGGCCCGACCTCGGGGCGGGCGTCCCGGCGGAGCTGGCCGACGCCGGCGTCGCCGGCGAGTTCGAGCGCGGGCTGGAGGTCTCCCGCGCCGAGTACGAGCGCCTCCAAGCCGCCGGCCTGACCGAGCTCGCCCCCTACGCGCTCAGCCTCGCCTACCGGATCCGGTACGTGCTCGATCTCAACGCGCGCGAGGCGATGCACCTGATCGAGCTGCGCTCAGGCCGCGAGGGCCACCCCACCTACCGCGCCGTCGCCCAGGCGATGCACGAGCGAATCGCCGCCGTCCACCCCGGGATCGCAGCCGCCATGTCACACGTCGACACCTCGGCCGAGCCGCGCCTGGAGCGGATCCTGAGCGAGATCCGCACCCACCGCCGCCGCGTCGGCGCCGGCCGCCCGGACTAGCTACCCCCGCCGCTTGCGCTTGCGGCGAGGCCCGCCGCCGGAGGGCTCGGAGCCGGTGCCGTTCCCGCTCGGGGGCTCCGGCTTCCCCTCCGCCTCCGCCTTCTCCTCCTCGACCGCGTCGACGTCGATCACGTCCTCGTCTTCGGCCTTCGGAGCCATGTCGGCGGCCATCCTCTCGCCGGGAGTCGGCCACGGGATCGCTTCCCCGGCCGCCCAGGCGGGCGGCCGCCCGCCTGGCAGCCTGCCGATCAGGAGCAGGCCGAAGTAGATGAAGAAGATGAGCGTGAACTGGACCAGCAGCAGCAGGGCGGCAACTCC
>JBLNAC010000109.1:0-3813 GCA_050259155.1 Syntrophothermus sp. | reverse complement strand
CGCACTCCCCCCCCAGCTGCCGATACTGCCCCTCCCGCCCCACGCCGACGCCAAGGCCCGGATCTTATACCGCGCCCCCTGCCGGGCGCCGGGGACGCCCCCGCGCGACCCTCCCCGCGGGTGCGCGCGACGGGCCGCCCCCGCCCCCCACGCCGACCCCGCTTTTAGATCTGTCTAAAATCCGTTTTAGACGTGTCTAACTCTCAGGCCATCGAGGACTACGCGAAGGCGATCTACACGATCGCGGCCGAACGGCAGGGGCTGGTCCAGAACGGCGAGGTGGCGGAGCGGCTGGGCGTCGCCCCGGCGACCGCGACGGCGATGCTGCAGCGGCTGGCCGAGCTGGGGCTGGTCGAGTACCGGCCCTACAAGGGCGTGCGCCTGACCCTGAGCGGCGAGCGGGTCGCCCTGGAGGTGATCCGCCATCACCGCCTGATCGAGGCCTACCTGTCGGAGGCGCTCGGGATGCCGATGGATCGGGTCCATGAGGAGGCCGAGGTGCTGGAGCACTACATCTCCGAGGAGCTGGAGGCGCTGATCGCCGCCAAGCTCGGCGAACCGAGCCACGATCCGCACGGCTCGGCGATCCCCGGCCCCGACCTCCTGCCGCCGGCGGGGAGCGGTGGCCGATGAAGCCGGTGTCGCCGCCCGTCGAGGGGGCGACGGCGGAGGGGGCGACGGTCGAAGACGTCCTTCCCGGCGAGGCCGCGGTAGCCGCAGCGGCGCGGCGGTCCCTCGAGGGCCACGCGCGCGGGATCGGGCGGGTCTGGCCCTTCCTCGGCCCCGCGTTCATCGCCGCCGTCGCCTACATCGATCCCGGCAACTTCGCCACCAACATCGCCGGCGGCGCCAAGTACGGCTACCTGCTGCTGTGGGTCGTGCTGGCGGCCAACCTGATCGCGATGCTGGTGCAGACTCAGTCGGCGAAGCTCGGGATAGCCACCGGCAAGAACCTCGCCGAGCTCTGCCGGGAGCGCTTCTCGCGCCGCACGTCGGTCGGCCTCTGGCTGCAGGCCGAGCTGGTCGCGATGGCGACCGACATCGCCGAGGTGGTCGGCGCCGCGCTCGGCCTGAACCTTCTGTTCGGGATCCCGCTCTTCCCGGCCGGCCTGATCGCCGGCGCCGGCGCTTTCGCGATCCTGGCCCTGCAGGAGATGGGGTTCCGCCGCCTCGAGGCGGGGATCACGGTCCTCGTCGGAGTCGTCGTCGCCTCCTTCGTCTTCGAGCTGTTCGACGCCAAGCCGGCGGCGGGCGAAGTCGCCCGCCACCTCTTCATCCCCGGCTTCGACGGCACCGGGAGCCTGCTGCTCGCCACGGGGATCATCGGCGCGACCGTGATGCCGCACGTCGTCTACCTCCACTCCGCGCTGACCCAGCGGCGGATCGTCGGCCGCGACGCCCCGGAGAAACGGAGGATCCTCAACTTCGAGAAGGTCGACGTCGTCATCGCTCTCTCGATCGCCGGCGTCGTCAACCTCTCGATGATGGTCGTCGCCGCGGCGCTGTTCCACGAAAGCGGCCTCACCGGCGTCGACTCGATCGAAGGCGCCTACGAAGGCCTGCAGCAGGTCGTCGACGACCGCGCCGCGGCCGTCTTCGGGGTCGCCCTGCTCGCCTCCGGCTTCGCCTCCTCCTCGGTCGGGACGATGGCGGGCCAGGTCGTCATGCAGGGCTTTCTCCGGCGCCGCATCCCGCTCCTGCTGCGCCGCGCCCTGACCCTGATGCCGGCGCTGCTCGTGCTGGCGATCGGGGTCAACCCGACCGACGCCCTGGTCGGCAGCCAGGTCATCCTCTCCTTCGGCATCCCCTTCGCGCTGGTGCCGCTCCTGATCATCGCCAGCCGGCGCGAGGTGATGGGCGACCTGGTCAACCCACGCTGGCTCACCGCCCTGGCCGGCGTCCTCGCGAGCTTGATCATCGCCCTGAACGTGTTCCTCTTGTTCCAGGTGTTCTTCGGCTGAGCTCGTGGGGGACTCCGGGGTCGCCACTCCGGACACTCAGCCGAAGGCGTCCGGAGGGGCGATGCCGGATGCCCACCCGGTACGCTTGCGGCGGTGAGCCTGGCCGAGGACTTTCAGCAGATCGTGGAGGCGCTGCCGCCGGATTGGACCGACCTCGAGGTCGACCTGCGGATCGACGACGAGAGCCACTACATCGACTGCGCCGTGACGCTGAGCCAGGTCAACGCCCGGCCGTACCGCCATCCCGGTCCGCGGCACTGGCGTCTGGCGGTCGCCCACCGCTTCGGCCACGCCGCCGCGCCGGAGACGGTCGCCGGCGTGCTGGCCAAGCTCGACGCGGCCGGCGTCGGCGGGGAGCTGCGGGTCGCCGAGGTCCGCGAGGGCCGCTCCGAGGTCATCCAGATGTGGGGCCGCCCGGAGAGCGTCCGCGAGGAGTTCCGCCGCCGCCGCGCGATATAGCGCCGCCGTGGCTCGCGTCCTCAGCATCGCGACCGACCTGATGCTCGCCAGCCGCGTCGACGCGGCGCTGACCGCCGCCGGCCACCACGTCGTCCTCGCCTCCTCGCTCGCGGATGCGCCACTCGACGAGGTCGAGCTCGTCGTCGCCGACCTCGACTCCGAGAGCCCCGACGCCCTCGCGGCCGTCGGAGCGCCGGTCCTCGGCTACTACTCGCACGTCGACGCCGACACCCGCGCCGCGGCCGAGGCCGCCGGCATCGACCTGGTCGTGCCCCGCTCGCGGATGTCGCGGGAGCTGCCGCAGCTCGCGGCGCGGCTCCTGCCCGCGGCGCCGTAAGCCCGTTCAGGCGCACGCGATCACGGTCGGTTCCGCGAATATGGGTAGACTGCCGGCCGCTTAGCGATCTCAGGCGAGGAGGAAAGAGTGCAGGAAAGAGGGCTGTCCGCGTACCTGGCCGAGCTGATCGGCACGTTCTTGCTGGTCTTCTTCATCACCAGCGTCGTGACTCTCTTCGTCTCCGTGGGCGGCCAGGCGCAGTTCGGCTCCGACTTCGCGGTCGTCGGCCTCGTCCAGGGCCTCACCCTCTTCGGGGTCATCGTCATGTTCGGCGCCGTCAGCGGCGGCCATTTCAACCCCGCCGTGACCCTCGCCGCCGCGACGATCCGCAGGATCGGCGCGCTCGACGCGGTGATCTTCATCCTCGCCCAGCTCTCCGGCGCCGTGCTCGGCGCGCTGCTCACCAAGGGCCTGCTCCTCGACGAGGGTCGGGCGACCCACTACGGGGCCGGTCAGATCAGCGGCCTGCTCAGCGGCAACTTCGCCGGCTCCGTCGTCGAGGGCATCGGCACCTTCGCCCTCGTTCTCGTCATCCTCACCGTCGTCTTCTCGAAGAAGAGCATGAAGGACTGGGGCCCGCTAGCGATCGGCACCACCTTCGTCTTCCTGGTCATGGTGGGCGGGCCGCTGACCGGCGGCTGCTACAACCCGGCCCGCTGGTTCGGCGCCGCCCTGGTCGGCAACTCCTGGGGCGGCGTCTGGCCCTATCTCGTCGGCGAGATCGTCGGCGCGCTGATCGCGGTCCTCGTCTGGCGCTTCGTGATCGAGGCCGGGGGCCCGGCGCCGACCGAGCCGCCCCAGCGGGTCAAAGGCGAGGCGTCCAAGCCGGCGAAAGCGCCCAAACCCGCGAACCCGCCCAAGCCGGCCAAGGACTAGGAGGGCACGCCGCGCGGGTCGGGCGGGCCCGGCGCGTGCGGTAGCTTGCGGTAGGTGCGCCGGGTCACCTTCTCGCGGAACTTCACCCTCTCGCTCTCCCGCACCTGCCGGTGCTATTGCAAGTACTGCGCCTTCGCCACCCATCAGGCGCACGTCCACGCGCCGGCGGAGGTCGAGGAC
>JBLNAC010000108.1:0-5890 GCA_050259155.1 Syntrophothermus sp. | reverse complement strand
GGGTCCGCGAGACGATCCGCTGGCACGACCTGCGTCACTTCTGCGCCACGCAGCTGCTCGAGATGGGGGTCGATCACTTCGCCGTCTCCGTCCAACTCCGCCACCACGACGGCGGCAAGCTCGTGATGGAGCGCTACGGACACCCGTCCCGCGAGGCCGCGAAGAATCGGCTACTGGCAGCCTTCGAGTTCAGCGGCGCCGGAATCGGTAGCGAAACTGGTAGCAATCGGCAGCAAAGGGCTTGAGGTGGGGAAATCGATCAGAACAGCCGCTTCGAGGCCGGCGCACCCCACCATCCGGCTCACGTTCGTCGATGGCCGGTCTCGAGGCCGGCCCGGCCGGGCCTCAGCCGCCGCCGTAGACGACGACCATGTCGGTGAGGACCCCGACGAAGAAGCCGGCCGACAGCAGCCAGAGCCCGAGCTCGCGGTGCCCGTAGCGGCGCATCCCGTTCCAGATCTCCCCGATCACGTAGAGGATCGCGCCGCCGGCCAACGCGTAGAAGGCGAGCTCGAGCGGTTCGGAGCTGACGCTGTAGCCGAGCATCGCGCCGATGAAGGTCGGCGCGCCGCCGACGAGCCCGGCGACGCCGAGCCACTTCCAGGAGGGCCGGACGTCCCCTAGCGGGCCGACGATTCCCAGTCCCTCGGTCGCGTTGTGGAGCGCGAAGCCGATCACCAGCACCGTCGCCAGGCCGATGTCGCCGGCGTTGGCGGAGACGCCTATCGCGAGGCCCTCGGCGAAGTTGTGAAGGCCGATCGCGGCGGCGATCGTCATCCCGGTGCGCAGGGCGCGGCGGCGGGCCGCCTGCTCCTGGCGGAGGACGAGGTCCGGATCGAGGACGTCGACGGCGCCACCGGAGATCGGCGGCAGGTTCTCGCGCGCGTTGCGCATGCGCCGCTCGGCGACCGCGAGGCCGCCGAGGCCGATGCCGAAGCCGGCCCCGAGCATGGCGATCAGGGCGACCGCGTGGCCGAGACTCGAGCTTTCTGCCTTGAAGCCTTCGACCGCGGTCTCGACGATCCCGACCGCGTGCCCCATCACGTCGACGAAGATGAACGCCAGGACCCCGACGGCGAAGAAGGCGAGCGCGACCCGGGTTCGCGCCCCGAGCCTCTGCAGGCGCCCCACCGGGAGACTCAGGTAGATGGTGAAGCCGGCCAGCGCCCCGAGCAGTGCGGTTTCGGCGAAGGACATCTCTTAGGGGACCCTAACACCTTCTGCGCCGCAGCACGCTCTGCACCGACAGGTAGAGGGTCGCGATCGCGGCCAGCGGGCAGATCCACCAAGCCGCCAGGCCGGCCGCGGCGGCGATCGCGGTGAGGCCGAGCGCGACGAGGACGCCGAGCGCCGCCCGCCAATCGTCTCCGACCACGAACTCCCAGACGCCGCGCAGGGCCCGCCCGATCATCCGAGCGACTCCGCCGGGAGAGCCTCCAGCCGGCGGCGCAGGTCGCGCACCATCAGCAGCGAGGTGCCGAGCACGACCGCGGCCAGGGCGGGCACCGCCGCCTCGCCGCCGGGCCATGACGCCCCCGCACCCTCCGCGCCCCAGAAGATGCCGAAGGTGGTGAGCAGGACTCCGACCCCGAACTTCATCGTGTTCTCCGGCACCCGGGCCAGGGGCGCCCGCGCCGCGATCCCGGCCACGATCACCGCGGCCAGCGCCAGCACGGCGGCCAGCGCGGCGAGGGGCACTTCTTCGCGGTTGGAGCCGAAGGTGAGGACGATGAACGCCACCTCCAGGCCCTCGAGCAGGACCGCTTTGAAGCAGATCGCGAAGGCGTAGGAGTCGAGGCCCTCCAGCTGGCGAGGCCTGGCGCGCGCGACGGCCTCCTCGGCAGCGAACGCCTCCAGCTCGTCGTGGGGCGCCTTGGCGCCTCCGGCGCGGAGGATCGCCTTTCGCAGCCACTGCATCCCGAAGACGAGGAGCAGCCCGCCGACGACCAGGCGCAGGATCGAGATCGGCAGCTGGGTCAGGGCCGGGCCGAGCGCGACGACGATCAGGGCTAGCGCGACGCTGGCGGCGGCCGCCCCGAGCAGCGCCGCGGACCAGCGCCGCGTCGTGCCGACGGCGAGCACGATCGTGAACGCCTCGACCGCCTCCACCGCGGAGGCCAGGAAGACCGAGGCGACGAGGCTGACCTGGCCGCCGCTCAAGCCCCTTCCTCGACGAACGCCTTCAGCTTGCCCGGCATCGTGTCGACCATCCGCCCCCGCAGCAGGCCGACGACCGGCCCGCGCAGCGCCATGCCGAGAATCCGGCCCGGGTCGACCCCCAGGCGGTAGGTCGCGACCGTGCGGCCGTCCGCGAGCGGGTGCAGTTCCCAGCTTCCTTCGACCGCCTTCAGGTCGCCCTCCTCCTGCGTCCAGTCGATCCTGGTCGGGGCCCGGTAGGAGTAGACGAGCACCGAGGTCAGCCGCCTGATCGGGGTCTCGGTCTCGATCCTCACCCGGACCTGGTTGCCCGCGCGGTCGCGCTCGATGCACTCGGCGACATCGATCTCCGACTGCCAGCGCGGGGCGCCCTCGGCGTTCGCGGCGACCTCGTAGACCGCCTCGATCGAAGCCGACACCTCGGTTCGCGCATCGCCGCGGATCCAACCCATCGGCTCAGCGTATAGGGCAGAATGCGCGGCGGTGGAGGGTTCCCGTCGATACGACCTGGCGCTGTTCGGCGCCACCGGCTTCACCGGTGGGCTGACCGCTCGCTACCTCGCCGCCGCCGGCCCGCAGACGATGCGGTGGGCGCTGGTCGGCCGCAACCGTGCCAAGCTCGAGGCGGTCGCGGCCGAGCTGGAGGCGATGAAGACGGCGGCACCCGCGCCGGAGCTGCTCGAGGCAGACGCTTCCGACGCGGCGGCGCTCACGGGGGTGGCGGAATCGGCGCGCGTAGTCGCCACCACGGTCGGCCCCTACGCGCTGTACGGGGCGCCGCTGGTCGCCGCCTGCGCCGCGGCGGGCACCGACTACGTCGACCTCACCGGCGAGCCGGAGTTCGTCGACCGGATGTGGATCGAGCACCACGCGGAGGCCGAGCGGACCGGCGCCCGCCTCGTCCACTGCTGCGGCTTCGACTCGATCCCCCACGACCTCGGCGCCTACTTCACCGTCAACCAACTGCCCGAGGGCGTGCCGCTGACCGTCAACGGCTACGTCCGGTTCGGGGGGACCTTCTCCGGTGGCACCTACCACTCGGCGGTCAACGCCTTCGCCCGCGGCCGGCAGACGATGGCGGCGGCGAAGGAGCGGCGCCGCCTCGAGCCCCGCCCGCCCGGCCGCCAGATCCACTCCGCTCCGGCCCGCATCCGCCACGACGACGAGCTCGACGGCTGGACCGTCCCGCTGCCGACGATCGACGGCGCGATCGTGCGCCGCTCGGCTGCCGCGCTCGAGCGCTATGGCCCCGACTTCACCTACGGTCACAACCTGCTGTCGCGGCATCTGGCGACGATCGCCGCGCTCGCCGGCGGCGTCGGCGCGGTCGCGCTGCTGGCGCCGCTTCCGCCCACCCGCAAGCTTCTGCTGAAGCTGAAGTCGCCGGGGGAGGGTCCGAGCGAGGCCGAGCGCGAGCGCAGCTGGTTCCGCGTCCGCTTCATCGGCGAGGGCGGGGGAGAGCGCGTCCTCACCGAGGTCTCCGGCGGCGACCCGGGCTACGGCGAGACGTCGAAGATGCTCGCCGAGTCGGCCCTCTGCCTCGCCTTCGACGAGCTCGAGCAGCGGGCAGGCCAGCTCACGACCGCGACAGCGATGGGTGACGCACTTCTCACAAGGCTGCAGAGCGCCGGCATAGCCTTCAAGGCTCTGAAGCCCGCCGGAGCCTGAGCAAGGGAGCGAGAGAGTGAGCAGGGAACACCTCGACGTGCTGATCGTCGGCGCCGGGCTTTCCGGCATCGGCGCCGCCCACCATCTGCAGCGCAGCCTGCCGGGCAAGAGCTACGCGATCTTCGAGGCGCGCGGAGACCTCGGCGGAACGTGGGACCTCTTCCGCTACCCGGGAATCCGCTCGGACTCGGACATGCACACCCTTGGTTACCGGTTCCGCCCCTGGACCGCAGCCAAGTCGATCGCCGACGGCGAGTCGATCCTCGAATACCTGCGCGAGACCGCGCGCGAGGAAGGGATCGAGCCGAAGATCCGCTTCCACCACCGCGTCGTCTCGGCGTCCTGGTCGAGCGAAGAGGCCCTCTGGACGATCGAGGCCGAGCGGGTCGACACCGGTGAGTCGCTCACCGTGACCTGCGGCTTCCTCCTCGTCTGCAGCGGCTACTACCGCTACGACGAGGGCTATGCGCCCGAGTTCCCCGGCATCGAGCGCTTCGGCGGCACGGTGATCCACCCCCAGCACTGGCCCGAGGACGCCGACTACGCGGGCAAGCGCGTGGTGGTGATCGGCTCCGGAGCGACCGCGGTGACCCTGGTGCCGGCGATGGCGGCCGAGGCCGCGAAGGTGACGATGCTGCAGCGCTCTCCGACCTACGTGGTCTCGATGCCGGGCGAGGACCCGATCGCCAGGCTGCTGCGCCGCTTCCTCCCCGCCCGCGCTGTCTACCCGATCGTGCGCTGGAAGAACGTGATCGTCCAGGCTCTCTTCTACCGGCTCGCCCGCAAGCGGCCGAAGCTGGTCAGGAAGATGGTGCGCAAGGGGGTCGTCAACGCCCTGCCGCCGGGCTACGACGTCGACACCCACTTCAACCCGCGCTATGACCCGTGGGACCAGCGGCTCTGCCTCGTGCCCGACGGCGACCTCTTCAGGGCGATCGCGAACGGCAACGCCGAGATCGTCACCGACACGATCAGGACCTTCGACGAGAGCGGGATCGAGCTGGCATCGGGCGAGCGCCTGGACGCCGACGTCGTCGTCACCGCCACCGGCCTCAACCTCCTTTTCCTCGGCGGCATGCGGCTCCTCGTCGACGGCGAGGAGCCCGACATCTCGCGCGCCTTCGTCTACAAGGGGATGATGCTGAGCGGGGTTCCCAACCTCACCTTCACCGTCGGCTACACGAACGCCTCCTGGACGCTGAAAGCCGACCTCACCTCCGAATACGCCTGCCGGCTGATCCGCCACATGGACGAGCGCGGCTACGACATCTGCGTCCCGCGGCTCGAGGGTCAGGCGGTCACTGAGGAGCCGCTCCTCGATTTCACCTCGGGCTACGTGCTGCGCTCGCTCGGCGAGCTGCCCAAGCAGGGCTCCAAGGAGCCGTGGAAGCTCAAGCAGAACTACGCGCTCGACCTGCGGACGCTGCGCCACGGCCCGCTCGAGGACGAGGCGATGCGGTTCTCGCGACGGACGCCGACGCGTGAGGCGGCGGCGACGGGCGCGCCGAGCGGGTAAGGCTTCGCGCCGCTCTGTTCGCGCTGCTCCTCGTCGCCGTCGGCGCCGAGGCAGGGGGCGCGTCGGCGGCGCCATGGATCGGGGTGCGGGGCGGCCACCTCGTCGACGGACGCGGCGACGTGATTCGCCCGCTCGGGGTCAACCGCTCCGGGGCCGAGTACACCTGCCAGCAGGGGTACGGGTTCTTCGACGGACCGGGGCCCGGCAGCCGGTCCTCGTCCCCGGCGTCGACTGGGCGCGCGACCTCGGGGCGTGGCTCGCCCACCTGCCGCTCGACCCCGCGCACGCCCTGGTCGCCTCCAACCACACCTATGACTTCGCCGCCTGCTACTCGCGCTGCCGCGCCGCGCTGGCGCGGATCGCGCGCACCCATCCCGTCGTCACCGGGGAGCTCGGGGAGGGCGACTGCCGCCATCGCTACGTCGACCCCTACATGCGCTGGGCCGACCGGCACGGAGTCTCCTACCTCGCCTGGGCCTGGGACGCGCACGGCGGCTGGACCTGCCGCGGCGGGCCGTCGCTGATCGCCGACTACGACGGCACGCCGAC
>JBLNAC010000107.1:0-9068 GCA_050259155.1 Syntrophothermus sp. | reverse complement strand
GCCTTGGTAGGCCGTTACCCCACCAACAAGCTAATGGGCCGCGGGCACCTCCCGATGCGGAGGCCGAAGCTTCCTTTAGTGCAAGGACTTGTGTCCAGGCACCACATCCGGTATTAGCCCGAGTTTCCTCGGGTTGTCCCGGTCATCGGGGCAGATTACCCACGTGTTACTCACCCGTTCGCGGCTTTGCCCCAGGGCAAGCCCTGGTTCGTCGCTCCACTTGCATGTGTTAAGCACGCCGCCAGCGTTCGTCCTGAGCCAGGATCAAACTCTCCGTGAAGGAACTTCTTGCTTCTACAGAGAGCCTGTCATGCCTGGCTTGGCCGCCGCGTACACAAATACGGCGACCGGCATGACGAGGTAAATCAGACCACCCGGCGCGCTGGCGCACCGAGTGGGTCGGGCTCAAACATTCCGCAGGCCGGTCGTTCAGGCCCGCGGAGTGCACGCTGCTCAGTTTTCAAAGACCGTTGCGCCTCCGCGGCGGGTCTCGCCGCTCTCGGCACGTGGAGCGGCACGTTGCAGCCCCAAGAGGACCGCAAAGTATAGCGCTCCTGCGCCTGCCTGGAAAGTGCCGCGCGACCCGGCTCAAGCGTCGCCGTCGACGAGCCGCCTGAATCGGCGCTTGCCGACCTGGAGGACCCGGCCGACGAGCTGGTCGCGGGGAAGCTCGAGCACGTCTGCGGCGATCGGCACGCCGTCGAGCCTGACCCCCCCCTGCTTGATCAGCCGGCGGGCCTCGCTCGAGCTCTGGCCGAACCCGGCCCCGATCAACCGCGGCAGCTGGATCAGCCCCGGCTCGTCTGCGGCGAACGGCTCCACGTCGAGGTCGGCGATCTCCTCGGGCACCGAATGCTCGACGAAGACGCGGTTGAAGGCGGACTCGGCGGCCTCGCCGGCGCCGGCCCCGTGGAACCGGTCGACGAGTCGCCGCGCGAGCTCGCGCTTGGCCTCGTTCGGCGCCGACCGGGCGGGCCGCTCGGCGCTGAGCAGGAGCCGGAAGTAGTCGTCCATCGCGGTGTCGGGGATGGACATCACCTTGCCGAACATCTCCGCCGGCGGATCGGTGACGCCGACGTAGTTGCCGAGGGACTTGCTCATCTTCTGGGCGCCGTCCGTCCCGACCAGGATCGGCATCGTGAGGATCGACTGCTGGGGCCGGCCGTAGGCGGCCTGGACGTCGCGCCCGAATAGGAGGTTGAACTTCTGGTCGGTGCCCCCCAGCTCGACGTCCGCCTCGACCGCGACCGAGTCGAAACCCTGCAGGAGCGGGTAGAGGAGCTCGAGCGCGGCGATCGGGTGGCCGGCCGCCATCCGCCGCTGGAAGTCCTCCCGCTCCAGCAGGCGGGCGACGGTGGTCCGAGCGAGCAGGCCGAGGAGCGCCTCGGGCTCCATCCGCAGCCACTCGCTGTTGCGGCGGACCTCGGTCCGCCCCCGATCCAGCAGCTTGAAGGCCTGCTCCTGGTAGGTGGCCGCGTTGGCCTCGATCTCCTCCGAGGAGGGGACGGGCCGGGCCGCGGAGCGACCGCTCGGGTCGCCCACGCGCGCGGTGAAGTCGCCGATGATCAGGACGACCGTATGGCCGGCGCGCTGGAACTCGCTGAGCTTCTCGAGGACCACGGTGTGCCCGAGGTGGATGTCGGCGGTGGTCGGGTCGATGCCGAGCTTGACCCGCAGCGGCCGCCCCGCCGCGAGCTGCTCGGCGAGACGCCCCTCGGGGAGCACGTCCACCGCGTTGCGCGTCAGTTGGTCTGTGCCTGCCGGGCCGCCGCTCAAGGTCGCAATGCTAGACTGCCGCCCTCGCTCAGCGGCCATAGCTCCGAACCCCGGCGGCCGTTGTTTCTCCTTTTCGATGCCACGCTTCCGACTCAAGCGCCGGCGAAGTGGAGGCGGCGACACCCCGCCCTCCATCGCGGCTCCCACCAAGCCCCCGAAGCCGCGGCTGAAAAAGCTGCGGTTCCTCTTCGTGCTGCTCGGCCTCGGCATCCTGGCGCTGTTCTCGATGATCTTCGGGATGATGGCGGCGGTCTCCCAGGACCTGCCGGCCATCTACAACTTCGCCCAGTTCAAGGCGTCCAAGAACAGCGAAGTCTTCGGCGACGCGGGGGAACTACTCGGCACCCTCTCAAGCGACCAGAACAAGATCCTGCTGAACTCGTCCCAGATCTCCCCCAACGTCAAGAACGCCGTCGTGTCGGTCGAGGACGCCCGCTTCTACGAACACAACGGGGTCGACTTCCAGGGCATCGGCCGGGCCCTCGTCAAGGACGTCCTCAGCCAGAGCGCGGCGCAGGGCGCCTCGACGATCACCGAGCAGTTCGTGAAGAACGCGCTCGAAGCCGAAGGCAGCCGGACCATCCTGGAGAAGTTCCGGGAGGCGGCGCTCGCCTACAAACTCGAGCGCCACTGGAGCAAGGACAAGATCCTCACCGAGTACCTGAACACGATCTACTTCGGCGAGGGGGCCTATGGGATCGAGGCCGCCGCCGAGACATACTTCGGCCAGGCCCACCCCGGCTGCGGGACGAAAACCGAGCCCTGCGCCAGCGTGCTGGAGCCGTGGGAGGCGGCCCTCCTCGCCGGGATCATCCAGTCGCCGACCGCCTACGACCCGAAGGTGTTCCCCGAAAACGCGCTCGAACGGCGCAACGTGGTGCTGGAAAAGATGTACGAACAGGGGTACATCTCCGAAGAACAGCTGCACGAAGGCCTGAAGCAGGCGCTGCCGCCGCCCAGCGCGATCAGGCCTCCCACCCTGGACTCGAAGGCCCCCTACTTCACCGCCTACCTGCGCCAGCAGCTGCTGGAACGCTACGGCCCCGAGAAGGCTTTCTTCGGCGGCCTCAAGATCAAGTCGACTCTCGACCTGCGTCTGCAGGAAGCGGCGGAAGAAGCCGTCTCCTCGTATCTCGGATACCTGCCGGCGACGGCCTCGGTGGTCGTGATCGACAACCACGACGCCGGGATCAAGGCGCTCGTGGGCGGTCCCGACTTCGCCACCAAGCCGTTCAACCTCGCGACCCAGGGGCGGCGCCAGCCGGGCTCCTCGATCAAGCCCTTCACGCTGATCACCGCCCTCGAAGAGGGGATCTCGCCGAGCACCACCTACGAATCGGCGCCCCAGGAATTCCACTTCGGCAAGAACGGCCAGGAAGTCTTCGTCGTCCACAACGACGAAAACTCCTACCTGGGCTCCTGCTCGATCGAATGCGCCACCACGTACTCGGACAACTCGATCTACGCCCAGCTCGGCCTCGAAGGCCTGGAAGGGAAGACGATCCAGGCCCGGACGCGATCGATCGCGAAGACGATCCACAAGGCGGGCTATCGCGACCCGATCTCGACCAACCCGGCGATGGTCCTCGGCGGGCTCAAGGAAGGCGTCAGCCCGCTGGGCTGGGCCTACGCCTACTCGACGATCGGCAACAACGGCGACCGCGTCAGCGGCACTCTGGCGCCGGTTCCCGGCGACACCCCGGTCGCCTTCACCGAAGTCACCGACAAGGACGGGCACGTGATCAAGGGCGGCCAGAACGAGCCCACGCACAAGCAGGTCTTCGACCAGGGCACGATCGAAGAAGCCAAGCGCATCCTCGAAACGGTGGTTTCCAGCGGGACCGGGGTCCACGCCCAGATCGGCGCCGAAAACCAGTGGGGCAAGACGGGGACGACGGAGAACAACGGCGACGCCTGGTTCTGCGGCGGCATCGCCTCGGAAGTCACGACCTGCGTCTGGGTGGGCTATCCGGACACGACGACCCCGATGACGACCCTCTACCAGGGGGGCCCGGTGATGGGCGGGACCTTCCCGGCGCTGATCTGGGCCAGCGTGATGCACGCCTGGGAGCAGATCCGGGCCGAACGCGCCGCCGAAAAGGCGGAACGCAAGGCGGCGAAGAGCAACGGCGAACGCGCGGGCGAAAGCGGCGAAGAATCCGAATACGTCCCCTACGAACCGGCCGAAGAATACGTTCCGGAAGAAGAAGGGGAAGCGGGCGGCGAAGCCGCGCCCGAACCCGAACCCGAAGCCGCGCCCGAAGCCGTTCCTGCCGAACCCGCCCCCGAACCGGCTCCGGAAGGCGGCGGGGGCGGCGGCGGGGTCACCGCGGGGTAGGCGGGCGCCGGCTCCTCCCCCGGCGCCCGAACGTGATCGTCGTCAGGGGCGGTCCGCCGCTGGGAGCGGCCTGGAGACGAATGGCGAGCGGGCGGCGCAGAAGCGCCAGGGACGCTCGACGGCTTTCGTGATCCCCACCCGGGGACCCGAGACGATCTGGGGACCGGCGCCCGGCTCGCGGCCGAGGAGGAGGAACGGGGCGCGGTCGAGCTGGGCCCGGTTGTGCTCGAGGCCGACGCCGAGCGCCTGCGTGAGTTTGCCGGGCCCCGAGCAGAGGCCCGTGTCCGCGTGGTGCGCGCCGCGGCGGGCGCGCATCCGCTCCAGGCCGGCGGTCGGCTCCAGCGCCCGGATCAGGACCGCCGCAGCCTCGCCCTCCCCCTCGGCGACGAAGTTGAGCAGGCTGTGGACGCCGTAGGACAGGTAGACGTAGGCATGGCCGGGGGGCCCGAACAGCACGCTGGTGCGCCGGGTAAGCCCGACGTAGGCGTGGCAGGCGGGGTCGTCGCGCTCGTAGCTCTCGGTCTCGACGATCGTCCCGCCGCAACCGTCGAAGAAGAGCCGGCAGCCGACCAGATCGCGGGCGACCTCGTGGACCGAGCGGTCGAAGAAGTTCCTGCCCAGTCGCTCCCCGCGCACGCGCGCCATCGCCGCCGTCAGGCCCGCTCCTCTTGCACGCGCGCCCGCACCGCCCCGAGCGTCTCCCGCGCCAGCTCGATCTGCCTGCCGAGGGGCGCCGAGCCCGTACCTCCCTCGATCCGCTTGGACTCCAGCCAGCTCGAGCTCCGCAGCACCTCGTAGTAGGCGTCGTCGAGCCGGTCGGAGCGGCGCCGCAGCTCCTCCGGCGTCAGCTCCGAGAGCGCCTTTCCCTGCGCGATCGCGTCGCGCACAAGGTCGCCGACGATGCCATGCGCCTCGCGAAAGGGGACGCCGCGACGGACCAGGAGGTCGGCGACCTCGGTCGCCGCCAGCATCTCGTCGCTCGAGGCCGCCGCGAGCCGCTCTCGATCGAAGCTGATGCCCTCGAGCATCCCGGCGGTGGCGGCGAGCACCGCCTCGATCGTGTCGATCGCGTCGAACAGCGGCTCCTTGTCCTCCTGCATGTCCTTGCCGTAGGTCAGCGGCAGCGCGTGCATCACCCCCAGCAGCGTCTGGTGGGAGGCGGCGACGCGGGGGCTCTTGGCGCGCAGCAGCTCCGCCGAGTCGGGGTTCTTCTTCTGCGGCATGATCGAGGAGCCCGAGGAGAAGGACTCGTCGAGCTCGCAGAAGCCGAACTCGGTCGAGCTCCAGATCACGATCTCCGAGCCCAGGCGCGAGAGGTGCATCGCGCAGGTCGCCGCCGCGGACAGGTAGTCGAGCACGAAGTCCCGGTTCGAGGAGCCGTCGACCGAGTTGGGGCTAACGTGGTCGAATCCGAGGTCGGTCGCGACCGCCTCGCGGTCGATCTCCCAGTTGACGCCGGCGAGGGCGCCGGAGCCGAGCGGCATCACGCTGGCGCTGTCGAGCGCGAACTGGAAGCGGAGCACGTCGCGGGCGAGCATCCAGAAGTAGGCGAGGAGGTGGTGCCCGAGATAGACAGGCTGGGCCCGCTGCAGGTGCGTGTAGCCGGGCATCGGCCAGTCGCGGTGCCGCTCGGCGAGCGCGAGCAGCTTCGCCATCGCCTCGCCGCAGAGCTCGATCGCGCTCATCGAGTGGGCCTGGACGACCATCGCTACGTCGGTGGCGACCTGGTCGTTTCGCGAGCGCCCGGTGTGGAGCTTGCCGGCCAGCGGCCCGATCTCCTCGCCGAGCAGCCGCTCGATCGCCATGTGGATGTCCTCGTCCGCCTCCTCGAAGGAGAAGCCGCTCTCCCCCATCCTGGCGCCGACCCGCTCGAGGCCCGCTTCCATCTCCGCCAGCTCGGCGGCGTCGAGGACCCCGACCCGGTGAAGCCCGCGGGCGTGGGCGCGCGACTGGTCGATGTCGTAGATCGCCAGCTGCCAGTCGAAGGGCAGCGAGCGGTTCAGCCGCCAGAAGCGGGGATCCGGGTCTTTGCGGAAGCGGGCCATCAGGGGCGGGATCGTATTGCCGCCGCCAGCTCCTCACAGACGCGGTCGACCTCGCCCTCGGTCAGCGCCGGGAAGAAGGGCAGCGCGAGCGACTCCCGGGCGGCGGCTTCGGCGACAGGGAACTGTCCCTCGCGATAGCCGAGCTCGCGCAGGTGCGGGAACATGTGGATACACGGCAGGTAGGCCTTGCCCGCGATGCCGCGCTCCGCGAGGCGGGCGATCGTCGCGTCGCGGTCGAGGCCGGGGTCGAGGCGGACCACGTAGACGAACCAGCTCCGCCTCTCCTCGCCGCGGCCCGGGATCGGGGTCCGCAGGCCCTCGACGCCGGTCAGCCGCTCCTCGTACATCGCGGCGACCTCGGCGCGGCGCGCCAGCAGCGCGTCGAGCCTGGCGACCTGGGCGACGCCGAGCGCCGCCGCGACGTCGGAGAGGCGGTAGTTGAAGCCGAGCCGGTCGTGGTCGAGCCAGTCCATGTCGACCGCGCGCCCCTGGTTGCGCTCGCTCCGAAGGCGCGACGCCGAGCCCTCCCCGGTGGGGACGATCATTCCCCCCTCGCCGGTGGTCATCTGCTTGTTCGCGTAGAAGGCGAAGGTCGCGAGGTTGCCCCGGGTGCCGACGGCCCGGCCCTCGGCGTCGACCGCGCCGAGCGCCTCGCAGGCGTCCTCGAGGATCTCGAGGCCGTGCGTCTCGGCCAGCGCCTCCAGCGCCGGCATCGCCGCCGGGTAGCCGAATATGTGGACCGGGAGGATCCCGGCGGTGCGCTCGCCGACCGCGGCGGCGGCCGCGTCGGGGTCGAGGTCGAGGGTGACCGGGTCTACGTCGCAGAAGACCGGACGAGCCCCCTCGTAGAGCAGGCAGTTGGCGGAGGCGACGAAGCTGAAGGGGCTGGTCAGCACCTCGTCCCCCTCGCCCCATCCCAGCTGGCGGACGCCGAGGTGCAGGGCGGTGGTCCCGCTGGAGACGGCCACCGCGTCCTCGACGCCGAGCCAGGCGGCGAAGTCGCGCTCGAAGCGCTCGCCCATGGGACCGAGCGAGAGCCGCCCGGAGCGCAGCACCTCGAGGACGAGCTCCTCCTCCCGCTCCCCCAGCTCCGGCCGGGCGAGCGGGATCGGCTCCGGCTCGCCGCTAGCCATGGCCGGCCGGCGCGGTGCGGGGCTGGAAGGCGTACTCGAGCGAGTCGACCAGCGCCTGCCAGGAGGCCTCGATGATGTTCTCGGAGACCCCGATCGTCCCCCACTCCCGCTCGGAGTCCGCCGAGTCGAGGAGGACGCGGGTGACGGCGCCGGTTCCGTGGTCCTGGTCGAGGATCCGCACCTTGTAGTTGGTCAGCTCTATGTCGGCGAGGTGCGGGTGGCGATCGGTGATCGCACCGCGCAGCGCGCGGTCGAGGGCGTTGACCGGGCCGTTTCCCTCGGCGACGCGGACGTAGCGCTCGCCCTCGACCAGGATCTTGATCGTCGCCTCGGTCTGCACCTCGCCGCCGGCCCTCTTCTCGGTGATGACGCGGTAGCTCTCGAGCGTGAAGAGGGGCTCGTAGGAGCCGGCCTCGCGGCGCAGGAGCAGCTCGAAGGAGGCCGGCGCCGCCTCGTAATGGAAGCCCCGGTGCTCCCGCTCCTTGAGCCGATCGACGGCGCGGGCGGCCGCCTCCTCGTCGAGGTCGAGCCCCGCCTGCGCGGCCTGGGCGCGGATCGTCGCCCGACCGGAGAGCTCGGACGGGAGGACGTTGCGCGCGTTGCCGACCAGCGCCGGGTCGATGTGCTCGAAGGTGCGCGGGTCGGCCTCTATCCCCGCCACGTGCATTCCTCCCTTGTGCGCGAAGGCGTTGCGGCCGACGTAGGGCGCGTCCGGATTCGGCGTCACATTGCAGAGCTCGTCGACGAAGTGGACGGTCTCTGTCAGCGAGGCGAGCTGCTCCGGCGTGACGACCTCGAAGCCCATCTTCAATTGCAGCGCGGGCAGGATCGAGGTCAGGTTGGCGTTGCCGCACCGCTCGCCGTAGCCGTTGACCGTCCCCTGCACCGTGCGCGCCCCCGCGCGCACCGCGGCGAGGGAGTTGGCGACGCCGCAGCCGGCGTCGTCGTGGACGTGGATCCCCACCTCGGCCCGGTCCCCGACCGCCGCCGCGACGGCCGCAGTCGCCTCCTCGACCTGGTGGGGGAGGCTGGAGCCGTTGGTGTCGCAGAGGGCGACGCTCTCGGCGCCGGCGTCGATCGACGCTTCGAGGCAGGCGAGGGCGTAGACCGGGTCGTCGCGGTAGGCGTCGAAGAAGTGCTCGGCGTCGTGCACGACGCGCTTGCCCTGCTCGCGGCAGAAGCGGACCGAGTCGGCGATCATCGCCAAGTTCTCCTCGCGCGAGACCTTGGTCACCTTCTCCAGGTGCAGGCCCCAGGTCTTCCCGACCAGGGTCACGACCGGCGTGAAGGCCTCGACCAGGGTCCGCAGCGCCGGGTCCTCGGCGGCCTCAACCTCGCGCCGGCGGGTCGGGCCGAACGCGCACAGCGTCGCCTGCTCGAGCTCGAGCTCGGCGAGCCGCTCGAACAGCTCGACCTCCTTGGGGTTGGAGCTCGGGAAGCCGGCCTCGATCATCTGCACGCCGAGCCGGTCGAGGGCGAGGACGACGCGCACCTTCTCGGCCGCGGAGAGCGACATCCCCTCGCCCTGCATGCCGTCGCGCAAGGTCGTGTCGTAGAGCTTGACTTGTTCCATCTGGTGCCTTTCGAGTCTGAAGATCGGGGGGGGCGCGGGGGCCCGGACGCGCGGCGGGAGGCCGCCGCGCCAGCCGCTAGGCGGCTGCGGTAATTCGCCCGACTCGCTCGAAAGGACGGCGCATCAGCTCTCGACCTTATCCGCGGCGTCGACCGGTGCCTCGACGAAGTCGAGCCACTCGTGGTACTCCTCGGCGCGCCCTT
>JBLNAC010000106.1:0-2751 GCA_050259155.1 Syntrophothermus sp. | reverse complement strand
GACGAGGACGCGCTCGCCCGCCTCGCGCCGATCGCCGACGCCTTCCTCACCCATGACCGTCCGATCCACATCCGCACCGACGACTCGGTCGTCCGCGCCGTCGCCACCCCCGCCGGCCGCCGGCCGCTCCTGCTGCGCCGCTCGCGCGGCCACGTCCCGGCGCCGCTCGACCTCCCCGTTCCCGCCCCCCGCGACATCCTCGCCTGCGGCGCCGAGCTGAAGAGCACCTTCTGCCTGGTCAAGCGCGGTCGCGCCTGGGTCGGCCACCACATCGGCGACCTCGAGAGCCTCGAGACGCTCCGCTCATTCCGCGAGGGCGTCGCGCACTTCGAGCGGCTGTTCGCGATCGCGCCGGAGCTCTGCGCCCACGACCTCCACCCCGACTACCTCTCGACCGGGTACGCGCTGGAGCGGAAGGGGGTCGAGCCGGTCGGCGTCCAGCACCACCACGCGCACCTCGCCTCCTGCCTCGCCGAGCACGGCGAAGCCGGGCCGGCGCTCGGCGCGATCTTCGACGGCACCGGTTACGGCGGCGACGGCACCGTCTGGGGCGGTGAGCTGCTGCTCGGCGACCTGCGCAGCTTCCAGCGCCTCGGCCACCTGCGGCCGGTCCCGCTCCCCGGTGGCGCCGCGGCGATCCGCGAGCCCTGGCGGATGGCGTGCGCCTGGCTGCGCGCCACCGCCGCCGGCCCCGAGCCGCCGCTGCCCCCGGCGCTCGCCGGCGCGGTCGAGCCGCGCGCCTGGCGCAACTGCCTGCGCCAGATCGAGGCCGGCGTCGGCACCCCGCAGACCACCAGCATGGGCCGGCTCTTCGACGCGGTCGGCGCCCTCTGCGGCGCCCCCGCCCGCGTCACCTACGAGGGCCAGGCGGCGATGGAGCTGGAGGCGATGGCCGACGTTGCCGAGCGCGGCGCCTACGAGCTGCCCCTGCGTGGCGAGATGCTCGACCCGCTCCCCGCCCTCGACGCCGCACACGCAGACCTGGCCGCGGGAGCCCCGCCGCGGGCGGTCGCCGCGCGCTTCCACAACGGCGTCGCCGCGGCGACGGCGGCCGCCTGCGCCGACCTCGCCGCGGCCCACGGCCTCGACGTGGTCGTCCTCTCCGGCGGCGTCTTCCAGAACCGGCTCCTGCTCGAGCGCACCCTCGCCGCCCTCGACGGGCGCGGCCTGCGGGTCCTGGTGCCCGAGCGCCTCCCGCCCAACGACGGCGGCATCTCCTTCGGCCAGGCGGCGGTGGCGGCGGCGCGGGCCGGCTGAGGGGCCGTAGCGGCGGAGCATCCGTCCTCGCGCGGCGCGAAGCTGTGCCCGTGCTCGACTTCCCACAGCCTTCGGGGGAGCAGTTCGAGATCGCCCACGGCGAGCAGCGGGCGACGATCGTCGAGGTCGGCGGCGGCGTGCGCGAGTACGCGGTGGGCGGCCGGCCGGTGCTCGACCCCTACCCGCGCGAGGCGATCTGCGACGGCGCCCACGGCGCGCCGCTGATCCCCTGGCCGAACCGCCTCGCCGACGGCCGCTACAGCTTCGACGGCGTCGAGCACCGGGTGGCGCTGACCGAGCCCGAGAAGCAGAACGCGATCCACGGCTTCCTGCGCTGGCGCAGCTGGAGGGCGCGCGAGCGCGACCCCCGGCGGGTCGAGATGCACACCCGCCTGCATCCGCTCGAGGGCTTTCCGTTCACGCTCGATGTCAGCGTCGCCTACGAGCTCTCGGCCGACGGGCTGATGGTGACCACGGCGGCGACGAACCTGAGCCCGACCGCCTGCCCCTTCGCCGCCGGCCAGCACCCCTACCTCTCGCCGGGCTCGGGCCTGATCGACGACTGCACCCTGGAGCTCGACGCGGCGACCCGGATCGAGACCGACGAGGAGCGCCAGCTGCCGACAGGCACGGCCCCGGTCGCCGGCACCGAGTTCGACTTCCGCTCCCCCCGCCGCCTCGGCGAGCAGGCGATCGACTTCGCCTTCACCGACCTCGGCCGCGACCACGCCGGCCGCGCCTGGGTCCGCCTCACCGGCCCCGACTCGCGCAGCGCCGAGCTCTGGGTCGACGAGGCCTACCCGATCGTCGAGCTCTACACCGGCGACACGCTGGCCCCGGAGCGCCGCCGCCGCGGGCTCGGCTCGGAGCCGATGACCGCGCCCCCGAACGCCTTCCAGACCGGCGAGAGGCTGATCCGCCTGGAGCCGGGGGAGACCGCGACGATGCGCTGGGGCGCGAGGCTCGCCTGAGTCAGCCGGCGTCGGCGGCGATCTCGAGCACGACCTTGACGTCGTCGGGCCGCGTCTCCAGCGCCTCCTCGTAGGTCTCCAGCGGGACCCGGCGGCTGACCAGGCTTTCGAGCCAGCCGCGGTCCGCCTTCGCCAGGGCCTCGGCGGCCGCTTCGTAGTGGTGGCGGTTGGCGTTGACGGAGCCGAGCACGACGTTGTTCTGGAGGACGAGGTCGCGGTTGATCGAGCCGGCGTCGACCGTCAGCGCGCGGCCGACCGGCGAGATGCCCGTCAGGCAGACGATCCCGCCCGGCGCGAGATGCTCCATCGCATCGAAGACCAGCTGGCCGACGCCGGTCGCCTCGAGGATCGCGTCGGCGCCGGTCTTGCCGACGACGCTCGCGATCTCGCCCGTGTGGTAGGTGGCGCCGAGCGCTTCGACGATCCCCGGCTTCGGCCCCGCGGTCAGCTTGTCGAGGACATGCACCTCGAGCCCGCGCTGGACGGCCAGCATCGCCCCAAGGAGGCCGATCGGCCCCGCCCC
>JBLNAC010000105.1:0-3514 GCA_050259155.1 Syntrophothermus sp. | reverse complement strand
GCCCGCTTCGAGGAGCTCGGCGTGATGGGCACGCTGCGGGCCGCGCACGAGGTGCCGCTGCTGAAGTTCCGGATCCTGGGCCTCGGCAACGACATCACCGGGACCTTCACGCCGATCGGCGGGTTCGACCGGGCGGCGGCGCCGCGCCGGTCCGCCCTCGACGAGGCGATCGTCGAGACGGCGCTCGCGGCCGGCGTCGAGGGACGCTTCGGCGAGCGGGTGAGGGACCTGATCGGCGCCGGCACCCGGGACGACCCCGTCGCCGGAGTGGTCCTCGACAGCGGCGAGAAGATCCGGGCCCGCTGGGTCTTCGGCGCCGACGGGCGGGCCTCGACGGTCGCGGCGAAGCTCGGCCTCGGGAAGGAGCGCCCCCTCGCAGGGCAGGTCTCCTACCTGATGGCCTACTGGCACGGGCTCGACGACGACGAGTTCGCGACCTCCAACATCCGCCGCGACGAGGTGCTGAGCCGCTGGGCGGGCGAGGACGGCACGCATCTGCTCTGCGCCTGGGGCGACCCGGCCTTCACCCGCGGCTCGAAGGCCGAGCGGCTGGAGCGGTACCTGGGACTGCTCCCTCGCTTCCCGGAAACCGTTTCGCCGGAAGAGCTGGAGCGGGCTGAGATGATCAGCGACGTGATCGTCGCCCCGGAGTCGCTGATGCGCGGCTACTTCCGGGCTGCGAGCGGCCCCGGCTGGGCCCTTCTCGGCGACGCCTGCCACTTCAAGCACCCCGGCACGGCGCAGGGGATCGCGGATGCCGTCGAGCAGGCCCGCTACCTGGCCGACGCCCTCTCCGGGGACGATCCCCTGCTGGAGCGCTACGGGGCGTGGCGCGACGAGCGGGCCTCCGAACACTTCGAGTGGTCCTACTCCTGGGGCCGCTTCCCGGACTCGACCTCCGAGGTCCTGTTCAGGTCCTGGGCGGCCGAGCCCGACGCCGCCCAGGACCTGCTCGACTCGTTCAGCCGCCGGACACGGCCGTCGCAGGTGCTGAGCCGGGACAGGCTCGAGCGCTGGTTCGCCGCCGCACCCTCCCCCTGAGCGAGGACGCTCGCCTCAGGGGGTGACGATCGCGAAGGCCGGATCGACCTCGTCGATCAGGCCGAGCAGCTGACCGAGCTTCCCCGCGTCGCCTTCGATTTGGAGCAGGCCCGACCCACCCACCTCCTCGATCGTCGCGGACCCCGCCAGGACCTCGTTCAGCGCCGCGCGCTCGATGTTCACCGTCGCGTCGACCTCCACCCCAGATGAGCCGGGCCGGTGTGTGAGGACTCCGTGTTCGAGCGTCAGCTCGCGCTCCTCGCCGGTATCGGTGAAGCGCCAGCGCAGCGCGATCCGAGCGTCTCCCGCCCGCGGCCCGTCGATCCTGATCGCCAGCACGTCGAAGAGGTGCTCGACGGCGAGGTTGCGGATCACGTCCGGGGGCGCGGTCGCAGCCGCGGTCCCCGCGACCCCCTCGCGCAGCTCGCGGGCCCCCATCAGGAAGAAGTTGCGCCAGGTTCCGTTCTCGGCCCCGAAGCCGAGCTGCTCGAGCGCCGCCGCCTGCAGCTCCCTCGCCTCGGCGTTGTCGGGCTCGGCGAAGACGAGGTGGTTGACGACCTCCGCCACCCAGCGGAAGTCGCCGCGCGCGAAGGCCTCCCTTGCGTTGGCGAGAAGGGGAGCGGCACCGCCCGCTAGCTCCACGTAGCGCCTGGCCGCGGCCTCCGGCGGGTGGGGCCAGAGGTGCGCGGGATTGCCGTCGAACCAGCCCATGTACCGCTGGTAGACGGCCTTGACGTTATGGCCCAGGGAGCCGTAGTAGCCGCGGCAATGCCACTCGCGCTCGAGGCTGGGCGGCAGCTCCAACCGCTCGGCGATCTCGCTGGCGACGTAGCCCTTGTTGAGCAGCCGGAGGGTCTGGTCGTGGATGTAGCCGTAGAGGTCCCGCTGCTTGGCGAGGAAGTCGACCGCCCTCTCGCGACCCCATCGGGGCCAGTGGTGCTGGGCGAAGAGCACGTCGGCCCGACCCGCGAAGAGGCGGATCGCCTCGTCGAGGTACGCCGACCAGACGCGGGCGTCCCTGACCAGCGCGCCGCGCAGGGTGAGCACGTTGTGGAGGTTGTGGGTGGCGTTCTCCGCCATGCACAGCGCCCGTCGCTCGGGGAAGAGGAAGTTCATCTCGGCCGGCGCCTCCGTCCCCGGCGTCAGCTGGAACTCCATGCGGATGCCGTCCACCGTCTCCTCCTGGCCGGTCCTGACGACGTCGACGGTCGGCGGGATCAGCGTCAGGGTCCCGAGCGACGTCGTCTGCCCCAGCCCCGTCCCGACCTGGCCGGCCGGGCCCTTCGGCAGGAGCGCCCCGTACATGTAGGTCGCACGCCGCGCCATCGCGGTGCCCGCGTAGACGTTCTCGCTGACCGCGTGCTCGAGGAAGCCCTCCGGCGCCAGGACGGGAACCCGCCCGGAGTCGACGTCCTCCTCGGAGACGACGCCCCTGGCGCCGCCGAAGTGGTCGATGTGGCTGTGCGTGTAGAGGAGGCCCGTGACCGGCCTCTCGCCCCGGTGCCGCCTGTAGAGGGCCAGCGCCGCGGCCGCCGTCTCAGCGGAGATGAGCGGATCGATCACGAGGACCCCGGCGTCCCCCTCGACGATGGTCATGTTCGAGAGGTCGAGCCCGCGGACCTGGTAGATGCCCTCGGTCACCTCGAACAGGCCGTGGATCGAGTTCAGCCGGCCCTGCCTCCAGAGGCTCGGGTTGACGGTCTCCGGGCAGTCGGCGTCGAGGAAGGAATACGCCTCGGCGTCCCAGACCACGCGGCCGTCGGTGGCCCGTATGACCGGGTCGGGCAGCGCGCCGAGATGCCCCCGTCCGGCGTCCTCGAAGTCCTCGGCGTCGGCGAACGGCAGGCGCAGCCGAAGGGCCTCGTTCTGCGCGGCGATCGCGGGCTCCGCTCGAGGTTCTCGGTCGTCGGTCATCTGGCGCTGGAGCGGAACCCTACCCGGCGCCCGCCGGGGGTCCCTCAGGACCCGCGCGCCCGGCGACGCAGCCAGCGCCCGCCGGCCGCACCATGGGCGGCGGCCGACGGCGTCTGCATCACCGGCACCGTCGCCAGCCTCCGCACCCGGGGCGCGTCGTCGCGGGAAGGCAAAATCGGGATCAGGGACCGTGGGGAGGCGGGGATCACGATCAGGTCGCAGTCATGCTCCAGGGCAGCGGCGACCAGAGCCTTCGCCCTGGCCCCGAGCGCGGTCACGAACTCGGTCTCGGGACCCTCGCTGAGGAGCAGCCTGGCGCGTCGCAGGCGGGACTTCGCGTCTTCGCGTTCGGTCCGATTCAGGCACATCCCGCCGCTTCCGGAGCAGCGCCGGTTGCCCGGCATGTTGACGTCGGCAACCGCCGCGACGGTCAGCTGAGCACCGCACTGCTCGGCGAGGCCGGCGGCCGTGAAGAGCGCGAGATCGCCGTCGGGCGTGTCCTCGCAGACGACCAGGATGTTGCTGAAGCCCATCATCGGGGTCAGACCCTCCGATCCGA
>JBLNAC010000104.1:0-3022 GCA_050259155.1 Syntrophothermus sp. | reverse complement strand
AGGCTATCCGGCCTCGGCCGCGCTTCTGCTAGGCGAAGTAGAAGGCGAGGCCGAAGACGAAGTAGACGGCAAGCAGTTGGACGCCCTCGAACCAGGTCGACTCGCCGTCCTGGGTCACGTACTGCGCGATCAGGATCGCGATCAGGATCGCCCCCAGCTCGAACCCGTTGAAGACCAGGGCCATCGGGAACGGGCCGAGGAAGAACGAGGCGAGGACCAGCACCGGGGCGACGAACAGCGCGACCTGGGCGCTGGACCCGATCGCGATGTTGACCGAGAGGTCCATCTTGTCCTTGACCGCGACGAGCACCGCGACCCAGTGCTCGGCGGCGTTGCCGACGATGGCGACGACGATGACGCCGATGAAGAACTCCGAGAGGCCGATCGATTGCGAGGCCTCGGTGATCGAGCCGACCAGGACCTCGGACATGACCCCGACCAGGACGCCCGCGATCGCCAATGCGATCACCGAGGTGCGCACCGACCAGCCCCAGGTGTCGTCGTCCATCTCGTACTCCGGGTTGAAGATGTCGCGGTGCGTCTTCAGCGAGAAGAGCAGGCCGATCGCGTAGGTGACAGCGAGGACGATCGCGACCGCGAGCGAGAGGTGCTGGACCGTGCCGCCGTAGTGGACGGCTTCGGCGCCCGGCTGCGGCAGGCCCTTGCCCTCGACCAGCTCGAAGATCGCCGGCATCACCAGCGCGGCGGCGGCGAGCATCAGCATCGAGGTCTGGATCGAGGCGCCGGTGCGGCTGAAGCGCTGCCTCTCCCGGCCGATCCCGCCCGCCAGCATCGCCGCCCCGAGGACGAGGAGGATGTTGCCGATGATCGAGCCGACGATCGAGGCCTTGACCACCTCCTGCAGGCCCCTGCCGAGGGCGAAGAGGGCGATGATCAGCTCGGGCGCGTTGCCGAAGGTCACGTTGAGGAGCCCCCCGATCCCCGGGCCCGAGCGCGTCGCGAGCTCCTCTGTCGCCCGTCCCATCAGCGCGGCGGTGGGGACGATCCCCAGCGCCGAGGCGGCGAACACGACCGTCGCCGACGCGCCCGCCAGCTCGAGCGCGATCGCGATCGGGATCAGCGGCGTCAGCAGATAGGGGTACCCCTGCGGGGTGCGCAGAAAGGACGCGTCGAGGCGCGGCCTGCCTACTGGAGCAGGCTCGCGCACTTCTGCAGGTCAGTGGGCGTCTGCGCTTCCTGCAGGCATTCGACATAGGCCTGTTGGCGGGCGCTCGCGCCGCCGCCGCTTGACGCCCCGCCGCCGGCTGACGCGCCGCCGCCGGCTGACGCGCCTTCCATCAGCCGTTCCAGCAGCCCGCCGACGCCGCCGCCTCCGCTTTCGAGCAGTTCGAGCGGGTTGACGCCGAGCTTGCGGAAGAGGCTTTCGAGCGGCAGCGCTCCGGCCGGCGCCGAGATTTCCTGTTCTTCGTTGACGCCGGAGAGCGTCATCTCGAGGTCGAGCTCGACCTTTTCGGAGCTGCCCTTGGGCTGGATCGTGACTTCGACTGCGAGCTTGCGGATGATGTCGTCCCCGCCGACGTAGAGATCGACGTGGGAGCTCTTGATCGACTCGGACAGTTCCCGCTTCGCCCGCCTCAGTTCCGACAGCGGCAACGGTCCGGCGGCTTCGATCTGGGCCTTGCAGGCGGGATCTTCGGCCAGCTTGATGACCGCGTCGACGGCGCCGCCGGTGTTCAGCTCCCCGCTGACCTTGGTCGTCGAGGTCCCCTCGACGTCGACTCCTTCTTCGGCTTCCAGGTTCTCGATGAACTGGCTCGGTTCCAGGCCCGCCACCGCTTCCTGGCAGGCGGTCAGCCCGGCCGCTTCGCCGCCCTGCTGCCGCTGCTGTTCCTGCTGGGCCCGTTCGAAGCCGCTCTTGATGAAGCCGAAGGTCGTCGGGTCGACTTCGTACGTCTTGCCGCCATAGCCGATGAAGGCGCGGTCGGAGAGCAGGGTGAGGCCGCCTTCGAAGTCGATCGACTGGCCGTTGACTTCGCCTTCCGCCGTGGCTGTCATCGCCAATTCGGGCAGCTCGCCCTTGCCCCCGCTCTGGAAGGGGCCCGAGAGGCTGATGTCCAACGTCCCGCCCTGGGCGCCCTTTGAGCTGATGCCGATCTTGGCGTCGATCTTGCCGCTTTCGATCCCCTTCAGGGTCGCGCTTTCGACCACGGCCTGCGGGTCGCCCCCGCCCCCACCGCAGCCGGCCGCGAGCGCTCCCAGGGCCGCGACCAGGATCGCAAGCAGGGCAGAGGTTCGGATCCGGCTCAAGGTATGGCGCTCCTTCCCGTCGGCGGCAGTACCCCCTGATCGTAGAGGCTCATTCGCCGGCACCGCCCCGCGATTCCTCGATCGGCGCCGGCCGGTTCGAGCTTGAGAGGTTGGCGGCGAGCGGCAGCAGCAGGGCGCCGAGCGCGATCAGGACCACCCCGGCAGCCACCAGCCAGCGGGTTCGGGTCAGGTGTCCGACGACGCCGACGACGAATCCCGCCAGCATCAGCGCGATGTATGGGCCGGGGCTCTGCGTCAGCAGCGCGGCGGGCAGCGGGCCGAGGGCGGACACGGGCGCTGATTATCATCGCCACCATGGAGAACGGCTCCGTCGCCGCGGTGAAGGGCTCGCTGGCCGAGGCCGGCTACCTGGCCGACGAGCCGGCGGCGCTGGTCTCGTTCCTCGCCCAGAAGCTGGGCAAGCCGATCCTCGTCGAGGGGCCGGCCGGCGTCGGCAAGACCGAGCTGGCGAAGGCGCTCTCGCGCGCGACCGGGCGCGAGCTCGTGCGCTTGCAGTGCTACGAGGGGCTCGACGAGGCGAAGGCGATGTACGAGTGGAACTACCGCAAGCAGCTGCTGCGGATCCAGGCCGGCGGCGCCCAGGGAGCCTGGGACGAGGTCCAGGACGACATTTTCAGCTCCGACTTCCTGCTGGAGCGGCCGCTGATGCAGGCGATCGCCAGCCCCGAGCCGGTCGTCCTCCTGATCGACGAGATAGACAAGACCGACCAGGAGTTCGAGGCGATGCTGCTCG
>JBLNAC010000103.1:0-5189 GCA_050259155.1 Syntrophothermus sp. | reverse complement strand
CGCTGAGCGGCGTCCGGAGACCCCTCACCGGCGTCCCCACCGGCCTCGAGCAGAGCGGCCGCATCCGCGCCGACCGCGAGCTCCGCCAGCGGCTCGCCCACCGGCACGTTGGCGCCGACGGCGGCGAGCTGCTTTGCCAGCACGCCGGCGGCGGGCGCCACCACCTCGGTGTCGACCTTGTCGGTCGCGATCGCGCAGATCGGCTCCTCGGCCGCGACCTCCTCGCCGACCGCCTTCAGCCATTCGATCACCGTTCCCTCCTCGACCGAGACGCCCATGTGGGGCATCGGCACGACGAGGGTGGTCGCCGCCTCGCTCATCGCTGCGAGCGCCGGCGCGGGTGGCAGCTCATGACCCGACCTCGATCAGGACCTTGACGTCGTCGCCGGGGTCGCTCGCGAGGCGCGCGATCTCGGCCGGCGTCTCGGCGAGCGGGGCGCGGCGGGTGATCATGCTCGCCGGGTCGAGCAGGCCGGAGTCGATCATCGCCGCGACCCGCGGCAGGTCGTTGTGGTACCCGAGCGCGGTCAGCAGCGAGCGCTCGTAGAGCAGCATGCGGCCGACGTCGACCGGGACCGGCTGCTTGGGGATCCCGGCGACGACGATGCGGCCGCCGCGGGTCGTCATCTCCAGCGCGGCTTCGAGGGCGGGTGCCGCGCCGGAGCAGTCGACGACGACCTCGGCGCCGCCGCCCCCGACGAGGCCCCGCACCGCCTTCGCCGCCTCGCGCGGCTCGCCGACCGGGTCGTGGGTCGCGAAGCCCTCGGCCTCGGCCCGGGCCCGGCGGCCCGGGTGGCGCTCGAGGACCAGCGGCTCGAGCCCGAGCGCGCGGCCGACCAGCGCCGTGCAGGCGCCGATCGGGCCGTAGCCGACGACGACCAGGCGCTGGCCGGCGCGGGCTTCGCCGCGGTCGAGGGCGTGGAGGCCGACGGCGAGCGGCTCGAGCAGCGCGCCGACCTCCTGGCTCACCCCGCCGGGGAGGGGGATGGCGCAGTAGGCGGGGAAGCGGACGAGGGGGGCGAAGGCGCCGTCGGAGGAGAGGCCGATCGAGCCGCTGAGGCGGCAGAGGTTGTACTCGCCGCGCACGCAGGCCTCGCAGACGCCGCAGCGCCAGCAGGCGTCGGCGGAGACGCGGTCGCCGGGCCGCAGCTCCTCGACGCCCTCGCCGACCGCGGTGATCACCGCCGAGAACTCGTGGCCGAGGGTGACCGGGGGGCGCTGGCCGGTGAGGGGGTGGTCGCGGCCCGGGCGGATCGCGAAGGGGGCGCGGAACTCGGCGACGTCGGAGCCGCAGATGCCGCACCAGGAGACCTCGGCCTCGACCATGCCCGGGCCGAGGGGCAGGGCGAGGTCGACCTCGTCGAGGCGGACGTCACCCGCGGCATGCCAGCGCACAGCCTCCACCGGCCCTCGAATCTAGCATTTGACCGCCCGGTCGGTCAAAGCCGGCGGGGCCCCAGTATTGGAGGACCCATAAAGCCCGTGCGCGAGGGCCTCTCGCCCCTCGCGCCGCCGGGCTAACGTGGCCTCATCGACCCGGGCGCGTCCGGGCGAAGTCGTGGACCGAGGAGGAGATCTGTGGCCGGACTTGTTTGCGGCGTCGACATCGGCGGAACCTTCACCGACTGCGTCCTGATCGGCGAGGAGGGCCGCGTCGCCTACGGCAAGGCGCTCTCCTCGCCCGCCGACTCCTTCCGCTCCGGGTTCTTCGGCTCGATCGAGTCGGCCGGGGAGCAGCTGGGCCTGTCCGCCGAGGACGTCTACACCCGCATGGACCGGCTGATCTCCCACGGCTCGACCGTCGCGACCAACATCGTCGTCGAGCGCAAGGGCGCCGCGATCGGCCTCATCACCACCCGCGGCTTCGAGGACACGGTCCGCACGATGCGGGGCCTCGGCCGGCCCACCGGCGAGCCGCCGGAGAACCTGCTGCGCTTCGCCGAAACCCGCAAGCCCGAGCCGCTGGTGCCGATCGAGCGCACCTTCGGCGTCGCCGAGCGGATCGACTCCGACGGCGACGTAGTCGTCGCCCTCAACGAGGAGGAGGTCGCCGCGGCGGCCGACGCGCTGCTCGCCGCCGGCGTCGACACGATCGCGATCGCCTTCCTCTGGTCGGTCCGCAACGACGCCCACGAGCGCCGCGCCCGCGAGATCGTGGCCGAGCGCGCCCCCGGCGTCTTCGTCACGATCTCGAGCGAGATCTCCAAGGCGGTCGGCGAGTACGAGCGCTTCGTCGCGACCCTGATCAACTCCTACGTCGGCCCCGTCACCAGCACCTACCTGCACGGCGTCCAGGAGCGCCTGGCCGAGGTCGGCTTCGCCGGCGAGCTGCACATCATGCAGTGCCACGGCGGCATGGTCCCGCTCGGGCTCGGCGCCGACCGGCCGATCTTCACGATCGGCTCCGGCCCGGTCGGCGGCCTGATCGGCTGCGCCCGCGTCGCCGACGACCTCGGCCGCCGCGACATCATCGCCTCCGACATGGGCGGCACCTCGTTCGACGTCGGGATCATCCGCGACGGCGAGCCGCTCGCCGCCGACGACACGCTGCTCGGCAAGTGGCGCTACCGCGTGCCCGCCGTCGAGGTGATCTCGATCGGCGCCGGCGGCGGCTCGATCGCCTGGATCGACGAGCTGGGCGGCGGCCTGCGGGTCGGCCCGCAGAGCGCCTCCTCGCTGCCGGGCCCCTGCTGCTACGACCGCGGCGGCACCGAGCCGACGGTGACCGACGCCGACCTCATCCTCGGCTACATCGCGCCCGAGGCGACCTTCGGCTCCAAGGGCGAGCGCGGCGGCTTCAAGCCCCGGCGCGACCTCGCCGAGAAGGCGATCCAGGAGAAGATCGCCGACCCGCTCGGCCTCTCGCTGACCGACGCCGCGCTCGGCATCGTCGAGGTCGCCAACGCGAAGATGGCGGCGGCGCTGGAGAACGAGATCATCGGCCGCGGCTTCGACCCGCGCGACTTCATCCTCATGTCCTACGGCGGCGCCGGCCCCTTCCACGCCGCGGGATACGCCGCCTCGCTCGGGCTCGACACGATCGTCGTCCCCGGCGAGACGGCCTCGGTCTGGTCGGCGTTCGGCATCTCGCAGGCGGACATCCGCTACCAGTACGAATCGTCGGTCGTCCTGATCGAGCCGTTCGACGCCGAGCGCGTCCGCGCCGCCTTCGACGAGCTGGAAGCGCGCGCCCGCGCGGCGCTGTCCGAGCGCGAGGACGTCGACGCCTTCGAGCTGCGCCGTTTCGCCCGCATGCGCTTCCAGTGGCAGCGGCACGAGCTGGAGATGCGCTTCCCCGACGGCGAGATCGACGCCGCCCGCCTGGAGGAGGTCAAGCGCCAGTTCGTCGAGCTCTATACCCAGCGCTACGGCGAGGTGGCGCTGCTGCCCGGCGCCCGGGTGGAGATCGTCTCGATCCGCCTCGAGCCGGCGATCGAGATGGGGTCGGCCAACCTCGACCGGCTCGACGTCGCCGCGGGGGTCGAGTTCCGCAAGGGCAGCCGCGAGGTGTACTTCGAGCGCGGCGCCGGCCCGGTCGACGCCGCCGTCTACGACGGCGACGCGATGCCGCTCGGCGAGGTGGTCGAGGGGCCTGCGGTGATCGACCTCGCGATCACCGGCATCGTGCTGCCGCCGGGGACAAGCTGCGAGCGCCGCCAGACCGGCGACTTCGTGATCACACTCGACCGGACAGCCGCGTGAGGGAGGGCCGCCGATGAACCCCGCCACCGCAACGACCGCCGACGCCGAGCGCCCGCAGCGACCGCCCGGGTTCTGGGACGGCGTCGACCACGCCTTCAACCCGAGCGGGCCGGTCAACGTCCCGCCCGGCCTCGTCCTCAGCACCGAGGCCGAGACCGAGATCGACCCGATCACCTACGAGGTCGTCCGCCACGGCCTCTGGAACGCCAACGCCGAGCACGTGCGCGAGATCGAGAACCTCGCCGTCTCCCAGATCACGGTCGAGATCCGCGACTTCCAGCCCTGCATCCTCACCGAGGACGCCGAGCTCCTCTACTTCGGCCCCTGCCTGCAGTACATGTCGGGGATGCTCGACATGATGACCCGCTACATCCTCGAACACCGCGGGGAACGGGTCCGCGACGGCGACATGTGGCTGTGCAACGACCCGATCATCGGCACCGCCCACCAGCCCGACGTCGGCCTCATGTGCCCGGTCTTCGTCGACGGCGAGGTCTTCTGCTGGGTCGCCAACATCTCCCACCAGAACGACATCGGCGGCACCGTCCCCGGCTCCTTCTGCCCCAACGCCGAAGACGCCTTCTGGGACCCGCCGAGCTTCCCGCCGTTCAAGATCGTCGAGGACGGCCAGATCGTCCCCGACATGGAGGCGCTCTACCGGCGCTGCTCGCGCACCCCGGAGAACCTCTCGCTCGACCTGCGGGCGACGATCGCCGGCAACAACGCCGCCCGCGCCCGCATCCTCGGCCTGGTCGAGAAGTACGGCAAGGCGGTCGTCAAGGGCGTGATGCGGCGCGCGCTCGACGCCAGCCAGCGCGCCTTCGAACGGGCGCTGGAGACGATCCCCGACGGCACCTACTCCGAGCGGCTGATCCAGGAGGTCGCGCGCAACGGCGACCGCGGCACCTATCCGGTGCAGACCACGGTCCGCAAGCAGGGCACCGAGCTGATCTGGGACAACGTCGGCACCCACGACCAGGTGGGCTCGATCAACGTCGGCTTCGCCGCCTGGCGGGGCGCGATCCTCGGCTCGATCAACGTGCTGATGCTGCCCGGGCAGATGGGGTGCATCGGCGGCGCCGCGCGGCGCTGCCGGTTCGACCCCGAACCGGGCAAGATCACCTCGCCCGACTGGGGCGCGGCGGTCTCCCCGGCCGGCGTCTACGCGACCGAGACGGCGATCTCCCTCGGCAACGCGCTGGTCTCGAAGATGATGCTCGCCTCCAGCGACGAGACGCTGCGCGCCAACGCCGTCACCCCCGACGGCGCCCAGTGGCCGTGCCACTTCGTCGCCGGCGACAACCAGCGCGGCGACTACTACGTCGGCGGCATGGGGGACAACATGCTCGGCGGCGGCGGCGCCACGGCCTTCCGCGACGGCGAATTCGCCAACGGCCACTTCTGGATCCCCGAGGGGCGCGGCCCCAACGTCGAGGCCTACGAGGCCGACTGGCCGATCCTCTACCTGTTCCGCCGCGAGCACGCCG
>JBLNAC010000102.1:0-3012 GCA_050259155.1 Syntrophothermus sp. | reverse complement strand
TCGGGATCGGTTCCTCCTCGGACCGGATCGTCGCCGGCTGGAACGGGATCCCCTTCGAGAAGCCGCTGACCAGGGTGCGGGAGACGCTCGGCTTCCTGCAGGCGGCGCTCGCCGGCGAGCGCACCGAGACCGGCTTCAAGCTGGAGGCGGCCCCGCCGCAGAGGGTGCCGATCGTCCTCGCCGCGCTGCGCGGCAAGATGCTGGAGCTGGCGGTGGAGCGCGCCGACGGCGCCTTCACCAACTTCCTGCCGCTGGCCGGGCTGCCGCGCGTGCGCGAGCAGCTCGCCGGGGCGCCGGACGGCTTCGAGCTGCTCTGCCGCTTCTTCTGCCTTCCCGGCGAGCGCGATCAGGTCGAGCCCCTGGCCCGCTTAATGTTCTCCTCCTACGTCACGGTCCCGGTCTACGAGGCCTTCTACCGCTGGCTCGGCTACGGCCGGCAGATCGACCCGATGGTCGCCGCTTGGCGTGCCGGCGACCGCAAGGGCGCCGCCGAAGCGGCGCCCTGGGAGCTGATCGAGAACACCTTCGTCTTCGGCCCCCCCGAGCGGATGGTGGAGCGGGTGCGGGAGTTCACGGCGGGCGGGGTGACGCTGCCGATCCTGATGCCGGTGGCGCCGCCGGAGCGCGCGGCGGAGCTGATCGAGGCGCTGGCGCCCGCGGCGTAGGCGCTCAGGCGGCGCGCGCGAGGCTGAGCGCGTAGTCGCCCGCGGGATCGGTGAACCAGGCGCAGAGCTCGAGCCCCGCTTCGGTGTAGACGCACTCCAGGCGCTCGCGGGTGAACTTTGCCGAGATCTCGGTGCGCATCTCCTCGCCGGCGGCGAAGTCGACGCTGAGGTCGAGCTCGCCGAGCGTGACCGTCTGCTCGGTGAGCGACCGCAGGCGGATGTCCATCCGCTCCTCGCGGGCGTCGTAGCGGGCGACGTGCTCGAAGGCGTCGAGGTCGAAGTCGCCCCCCAGCTCGCGGTTGAGCACGGCGAGGACGTTCTTGTTGAACTCGCCGGTGACGCCCGCCGCGTCGTCGTAGGCGGCCTCGAGCCGCGCGGTCTCCTTGATCAGATCGGTGCCGAGGAGGATGTGGTCGCCCGGGCCGAAGAGGCCGGCGATCCGGCTCAGGAACTCCCGCCGCTCGCCCGGGTAGAGGTTGCCGATGGTGCCCCCGAGGAAGGCGATCAGCCGCGGCGAGCCGTCGCTGTGGATCCGCTCGAGGTCGATCTCGAAGTCGCAGACGAGGCCGCGCACCTCGAGGCCGGGGTACTCCTCGACCAGCATCAGCGCGGTTTGATGGGTGATCTCCTCTGAGATGTCGACCGGCACGTAGGTGCGCAGGCAGCCGGCGTCGCGCATCGCGTCGAGCAGGTGGCGCGTCTTCGCGGCCGAACCCGACCCCAGCTCCACCAGCGTCCCCGGCGTGCCGGCGGCGGCGAGGATCTCAGGCGAGCGGGCGGCGAGGATCTCGCGCTCGCGGCGCGTCGGGTAGTACTCGGGCAGCTCGGTGATCCGCTCGAACAGCTGCGAGCCCCGCTCGTCATAGAAGTACTTGGGCGAGAGCTCCTTGGGCGAGGAGGTGAGGCCCTCGCGGACGTCCCGCGCCATCGCCGCGGCAGCGTTGCCGTCGAGGTGGACGTCGATCGCGATCATGCGGCGTCCCTCGCGCAGCGGATCGTGGAGAAGATCTGGCGGCGCTGCGGCAGGTCCCAGTTGCGGAAGCTGGGGCGCGCGACGCGGGGGTGGGTCGCCCAGGAGCTGCCGCGCAGCACCCGGTACTCCTCGCCGAAGAAGACCTCGGAGTACTCCCGATAGGGGAACGCCTCGAAGCCGGGATAGGCGAGGAAGTGCGAAGAGGTCCACTCCCAGCCGCGGCCGACGTCGTCGAGCCGGTCGCGGGCTGCCTCCCACTCCCGCTCGGTCGGCAGGCGCCTGTCCGCCCAGCGGGCGAAGGCCTCCGCCTGGTCGAAGGAGACGTGCATCACGGGGTCCTCGGGCCGCACCGGCGCCCGGCGGCCGCGCGCCGTGTCGAGCCAGGCGCCCTCGCCGTCGCGCTCCCAGTACATCGGCGGCGCGGCGCCGGTGTCCTCGACGAAGGCGGCGTAGGCGGCGTTCGAGGCGACCGTGCGGTCGATCTCGAAGGCCTCCAGCTCGACCGCGTGGCGGCGGCGCTCGTTGTCGTAGGCGAAGCCACGGTCGGGGGCGCCGATCTCGTAGCTGCCCGCCGCGACCAGCACCGTCTCCGGGCCCTCGGCGGTGAGCGGCTCGGGGCCGAGCGGCCGCCGCGCCTCGTAGCCGTCGACCATCTGCAGCAACTGCAGCATCGTCTCGTTGTGCTGGTGCTCGTGCGCGAGCAGCATCTCGTAGACGAAGCCGTCGCGGAGCAGCGGGTCCTCCGCCTCGGGCCCGACGTCGACCGTCTCGAGGAAATCGAGGGTGCGCTCGCGGACATCGGCCATGTAGGCGCGGAGGTCGGCGTCACGCAGGATCGGCAGCTCGCCGCGAATCCTGCGCGGGTTCTCGATCGCGTCGTAGAGGCGGCCGAGGTCGCCGCGCAGCGGCTCGCGACCGCCGATCCTCTGCACCAGCCACAGCTCCTCGAAGTTGGCGATGTGGCCGAGGTCCCAGGCGAGCGGGCTGAGGATCGGCGAGTAGACCCGGTTGAGCTGCTCCTCGTCGAGAGGCTCGATCAGCTCGAGCGTGCGCTGCCGCGCCTCGGAGAGGAGCTCCGCTATCGCTGCCTTGGAGTTTGCGGTCACCTCGGTGGCGATACGAAGACCCTACCCGGGTCGGATCACGGGCTGGTGAACATGCGGGCAATCGGCTGCTTCCGGGGCCGCTGCGCCTGTCCCGCATTTCCCAGGGGCTCCAGATATCGTCCGCCGGCGATGAAGGTCGAGGGCAGTGGAGCGCTGGTCGCCGGCGGAGCCTCGGGTCTCGGCGCGGCGACCGCCAGGGCCCTCGCGGTCGGCGGCGCTGCGGTGACGATCGCGGACCTCGACGCGGAGCAGCTCAACCGGGTCTACT
>JBLNAC010000101.1:0-5878 GCA_050259155.1 Syntrophothermus sp. | reverse complement strand
AGATCGTCCCCTGCAGGACCGCCCACATCGCCTCGCGGAAGTCGGACATGAAGCGCATCAGGCGCAGCGCCGCGAGCTCGCCCGGGGCGGGGGACCGCTGCAGGTAGGCGGCGAGGAAGGCCTCCTCCTCGGCGGCGTCGAGCTCGTTGTTGACGGTGAAGTTGCCGAGGTCGAAGTAGCGGTCGCCCATGCCCGCGTACTCCCAGTCGACGATCCGCAGCCCGTCGGGCGAGGCGATGAAGTTGGCGGCGAGGAGGTCGTTGTGGCAGAGGACCGGCTGGCGCGGCCGGCGACGCAGCGCGCGCTCGACCCGGGCCGCGCTCGCCTGGGCGCGCTCGAAGTCCGCCGGCACAGCGCCGCCGCGGGCGCGGGCGCGGGCCGCGTAGTCGGCGACGATCGCGAAGGGCGAGAAGGTCGCGTCGATCGGCTCGCAGGCGTGCACCGCGCGCAGGGCCGACGCCACGGCCTCGAGGGCTCGCGGCTCGCGCAGCTCCTCGCTCTCCATCGCCTCCCCCTCGACGAAGCGGGTCACCAGGCAGGGGGGGTCGTCGAGCAGAGCCTCGACCGCCGGCGCGACCCCCGCGCCGGCGGCGCGCTCGCAGGCGGCGCGCTCGGCCTCGCGGTCGATCCCGAGCAGCTCGGTGTCCTTGCCGGGCATGCGGACGACGACGTCGCGCCCGCCGAAGCGGGCGCGGAAGTTGCGGTTGGTGATGCCGGCGTCGAGCGGGGCCGGCGTGCCCTCGGGCTCGCCGAGCGCGGCGGCGAGTCGGTCGAGGCTGTCTGCCAGGGCGGCCAAGTCGATTTCCGGGAAATTTCTCCCGACCGGGATTGACAGGGGTTCCGCGCGCGGCTTAGGCTCGCCTGGACCCCATAGGTCGGTTCGGCACACCTTTTATCGCAACGTTCGGCACTTAGGAAGAGAGGCGGCATGGAGAGCAGCACTCGCACCCCCGACCGCGACGAACAGCGACTTGCCGAACTCGGTTACAGGCAGACGCTGAGTCGAGCTTGGACCGGGTTCTCCAACTTCGCGATCTCGTTCACGATCATCTCGGTCCTCGCCGGCTGCTTCACCAACTACGGGCAGGCCTGGAACAACGGCGGGCCGATCGTCATCTCCCTCGGCTGGCCGCTGATCTCGATTCCGATCCTGATCATCGGCTTCTGCATGTCGGAGCTGGTCTCCGCCTACCCGACCGCAGGCGGGATCTACTGGTGGGCGGGGCGGCTCGGCGGCCCGGTCTGGGCCTGGTTCACCGGCTGGTTCAACCTGATCGGCCTGGTCGCCGTGGTCGCCTCGGTCGACTACGGCGCGGCGACCTTCCTCAACGTCGTCCTCGGCCTCTACGAAGTGAACATCTTCGGGATCAACTTCGGCGACGAAGCCCACATCCTGAGCGAGGTCTTCCTACTCTTCGTCCTCATCCTCGCGGTGCACGTGATCATCAACATCCGCCGCACCCACTACCTCTCCCTGGTCAACAGCGTCTCGGTCTGGTGGCACGTCGCCGGCGTCCTTGCGATCGTCTTGGTCCTCATCTTCGTCCCCGACACCCACCAGAGCGCCAGCTTCGTCTTCGGTCACCGGATCAACAACAGCGGCTTCAGCGAAAATATGTACTGGTTCTTCGTCCTGCCGCTCGGCTTCCTGCTCACCCAGTACACAATCACCGGCTTCGACGCCTCGGCGCACATATCCGAGGAGACGCACGGGGCGGAGATGAGCGCGGCGAAGGGGGTCTGGCGCTCGATTTTCTACTCGGCGGTTATCGGCTGGATACTGCTGCTCGCGATGACCTTCGCGGTCAGCAACGTTGAAGGGGCGAACGAAGCGCTCGGATTCGCCCCGACCCTGATGGTCGAAGCGCTTGGGACGGGCTGGGGCAAGTTCGTCCTCATCATCTCCGTCGTCGGCCAGCTCTTCTGCGGCGGCGCCTGCCTCACCAGCGCCTCACGGATGTGTTTCGCCTTCTCGCGCGACCGCGGCTTCGGCAAGCGCTCCTCGGCGGTCACCTCGCGGGTCAACAAGGACCACGTGCCGGTCAACGCGGTGCTGGCGATGGCGCTTGCGGCGCTGATCATCACGGTTCCCGCGCTGAAGGGCACCAGCACGGGCTTCCCGTTCGCCTTCTTCGCCGTCGTCTCGATCTCCGTGATCGGCCTCTACATCGCCTATGTGACGCCGGTCTTCCTGCGTTGGCGCAAGGGCGACTCGTTCGAGGCCGGGCAGTGGACCAACGGCCGCAAGTACAAGTGGATGAACCCGCTTGCGACGATCTGGGTCGCGATCATCACGATCATCTTCTGCCTCCCCTTCACGCCGGAAGCGGTGCCGTGGAACAGCCAGTTCAGCTGGGAAGCGTTCAACTACGCGCCGCTTGTGGTCGGCGTCGTGATCCTATTCGCCACGCTCACATGGCTGCTGAGCGCCCGCAAGCACTTCACCGGGCAGGTGCGCGAGGTCGATATCGAGAAAGAGATCGGCGCCCCGCCGGAAGTCGGGCCGGCGGCGCCATGAGCGCCGCCTGGCTCCGGCCGGAGCGCGCAGTCGAGCGCGTAGCTTTCTCGGGGTGAACGTCGAGGAGCTGAGGAAGGCGGTCGCCGGCGGCGCGGTCGACACCGTGCTGCTGGCGATCGCCGACATGGAGGGCCGCCTGCAGGGCAAGCGGCTGACCGCGACGCACTTCCTCGACGACGTGCTCGAGCACGGGGCCGAGGGCTGCAACTACCTGCTGGCGGTCGACGTCGAGATGGAGACGGTGGGCGGCTACGCGATGGCCTCCTGGGACACGGGCTACGGCGACTTCCAGATGAAGCCCGACCTCGACACCCTGCGGCCGGTCCCGTGGCAGCCGGCGACGGCGATGCTCATGGCCGACCTGCAATGGGAGGACGGCCGCGAAGTGGTCGCCTCGCCGCGGCAGATCCTGCGCCGTCAGCTGGCCCGGCTCGCCGAGCGGGGCCTCAGCGCCAACGCGGCCACCGAGCTCGAGTTCATCGTCTTCCGCAACAGCTACGAGGAGGCGTGGAAGAAGGGCTTCCAGGACCTCGAGCCGGCCAACCTCTACAACATCGACTATTCGCTGCTGGGCACCGCTCGGGTCGAGCCGCTGATGCGGCGGATCCGCAACGAGATGGCCGCGGCGGGGATGCGGGTCGAGAACTCCAAGGGCGAGTGCAACCTCGGCCAGCACGAGATCAACTTCCACTACGCCGACGCGCTGGCCTGCGCCGACAACCACGTCATCTACAAGAACGGCGCCAAGGAGATCGCCGCGCAGGAGGAGCACGCGATCACCTTCATGGCCAAGTTCAACGAGCGCGAGGGCAGCTCCTGTCACATCCACTGCTCGCTCGCCCACGAGGACGGCTCCAACGCCTTCGCCGCCGACCAGTCGCTCTTCGAGCACTTCGTCGCGGGCCAGCTCGCCTGCATGAAGGAGCTGACGCTCTTCTTCGCCCCCCACGTCAACTCCTACAAGCGCTTCGCGGCGGGCTCCTTCGCCCCGACCGCGATCGCCTGGGGCCGCGACAACCGGACCTGCTCGCTGCGGGTGGTCGGCCACGGCGAGGCCCTGCGGGTCGAGAACCGGCTGCCGGGCGCCGACGTCAACCCGTACCTGGCATTGAGCGCGCTGATCGCCGCCGGCCTGCACGGCATCGACAACGAGTTGCCGCTGGAGCCGGTCTTCGAGGGCGACGCCTACAAATCGGACAAGCCGCGCGTGCCCCACAACATCTACGAAGCGCGTGACGCGTTCGGCTCGAGCGAGATGGTCGCCGCCGCCTTCGGCAAGGAGGTAGTCGAGCACTACCTGAACCGGGCCAGCGTCGAGATCGACGCCTTCGAGGCGGCGGTGACCGACTGGGAGCGGTTCCGGGGCTTCGAGAGGCTCTGATGGGCGCGCCGGCGATCGGCATCTGCGCCGCGATCGAGCGGGTCTCATGGGGCGTCTGGAGCTCCTACGAGGTGACGCTCGCCCCGCGCGCCTACGTGACGGCGGTGCAGCACGCCGGCGGCCTCGCCCTGGTGCTGCCGCCCGACGAGGTCGCGGTCGCCGACCCCGACGTCCTCCTTGACCGCGTCGACGGGCTGATCCTCGCCGGCGGCGCCGACGTCGACCCCGCCAGCTACGGGGCGGAGCCGCACCCGGAGACCCGCGGCACCTGGCCCGAGCGCGACGCCTTCGAGATCGCGCTGGCGCGGCGGGCGCTCGAGCGCGACCTGCCGCTGCTCGGGATCTGCCGCGGGATGCAGCTGCTGAACGTGGCCCTGGGGGGCACCCTCGACCAGCACCTGCCGGAGTCGATCGGCAGCGAGGCGCACCGCACGATCGCCGGAACCTTCAGCGAGCACCACGTCCGGCTCGACCCCGACTCGCTCGCCTGCGCCGCCGCCGGCACCCAGGGGTTCGTCGTCTTCTCCCACCACCACCAGGGCATCGGGCGCCTCGGCGAGGGCCTGCGGGTCAGCGGCCACTCGGTCGAGGACGATCTGGTCGAGGCGATCGAGCTGCCCGGCAGGCGCTTCGCGCTCGGCGTCATCTGGCACCCCGAGGAGGACGCCGACAGCCGGCTGATCGCAGCGCTGGTCGACGCCGCCCGTGGCGCTGTTCCTTTGCAGCGCATCGCGGCGCAAAGGAACAGCGCGGGACGAGGTGAGGGATGAGCGCGACGATCGAGGTGATCGAGCCGGCGACGGAGCAGGTGATGGCGACGGTGCCCCGCGCCGGTGCCGAGGAGGTCGACGCCGCGGTGGCGGCGGCGAAGGAGGCCTTCCCGGCCTGGCGGGCGGTCGCGCCGGCCGACCGGGCGGCGCTACTGCGGGCGCTGGCCGACGCGCTCGAGGGGCGCGCCCAGGAACTGGCGGTGCTGGAGGCGCGGAACGCCGGCAAGCCGATCGCCGACGCCCGCGGCGAGATCGGGATGGTCGTGGAGACCTTCCGCTACTACTCGGGCGCGCCGGAGCGGCTGCTCGGGCAGACGATCCCGGTCGCCGGCGGTGTTGACATGACCTTCCGCGAGCCGCTCGGCGTCGTCGGGTTGATCGTGCCCTGGAACTTTCCGCTGACGATCGCCTCCTGGAAGGTCGCGCCGGCGCTCGCCGCTGGCAACTGCATCGTCCTCAAGCCGGCGGAGCTGACGCCGCTGACGGCGCTGGAGCTGGAGCGGATCGCGCTCGAGGCGGGCCTGCCCGAGGGGGTGCTGAACGTCGTCGCCGGCCCCGGCAGCGTCTGCGGCGCCCGCCTCGTCGACCATCCCGACGTCGCCAAGGTCGCCTTCACCGGCTCCACCGAGGTCGGCCGGGGGATCGCCGCCGGCGCCGCGCGGACGATCAAGCGGGTGACCCTGGAGCTGGGGGGCAAGTCGGCCAACGTCGTCTTCGCCGACGCCGACCTCGAGGCGGCCGCCGCGGCGGCGCCGGGCGCGGTCTTCGGCAACGCCGGGCAAGACTGCTGCGCGCGCTCGCGGATCCTGGTCGAGGCGGGCGCCGTCGACGATTTCCTCGCGGCGATGGCGCCGCACGTCGCGGGGATCCGGGTCGGCGACCCGCTCGACGAGGGGACGCAGATGGGGCCGCTGATCTCGGCCGGCCAGCGCGAGGCCGTCGCCGGCTTCGTACCCGAGGACGCGCCGGTGGCGATCCGCGGCGCCGTCCCCGACGACCCCGGCTACTGGTTCGCGCCGACCGTGCTCGCTCCCGTCTCCAACGACGAGCGGGCGGCGCGCGAGGAGATCTTCGGCCCCGTCGCCTGCGTGATCCCGTTCGCCGACGAGGCCGAGGCGATCCGCCTCGCGAACGACACGATCTACGGGCTCTCGGGCTCGATCTGGACCCGCGACGGAGCGCGGGCGCTGCGCGTCGCGCGGGCGATGG
>JBLNAC010000100.1:0-4731 GCA_050259155.1 Syntrophothermus sp. | reverse complement strand
AGAGGCGATGAGGGACCGCTACTCGATCCTCGTCGGGCTGATCTTCGTCGCCGTGATCGCCGTCGCGGCGCTCCACGCCCTGAGCGGGCACGAGGAGGCGACGCTGGGGTTGGACCAGCTGCCGGCGCGCTGGCCGCTGCCGGAGTTCGCGGTCCCGGCCGCGGCGGGGTCTCTCGAAGGCGACGCCAACGTCGCCCAGGACGACTGCGAATCGGGTGCCCTGCCGTGTCCGGAAGGGGACCGCCGCCTCCCCGCCTGCGCGATCCGCACCGCCGGCGCGATCCGCGTCTGCGACCTCTTCGACCGGCCGCTCGTGCTCTCCTTCTGGTTCACGAAAGGCGGGGCGTGCGCGGATCAGCAGGACGTCGTCGACGCCGTCTACCGGCGCTACCGTGGGCGGGTGAACTTCCTCTCGGTCGACATCCGCGACGACCGCGAAACGGTTCGCGCCCTGGTCCGCGAACGCGGCTGGACGATGCCGGTCGGCTACGACCGGGACGGCGCCGTCGCCGCCCTCTACGGGGTCGGCGGCTGCCCCACCTTCGCCTACGCCTACCCCGGCGGCACGCTGCAGAGCGCCAGCATCGGCGAACTCGGCGCGGCGCAGCTGGCGGCGCGGGTCCGGCGGCTGCTGGCGGCGACTGCGAGGGCGGAGGCGGGGTGACCGCGGCCGGCAGCAGCAGCCCGCAGCTCGGATGGGAGCCGGCGCCGCAGCGCGGCTGGGTCGCGCCCCGCATCGCGGCGGAGTTCCCCGGGCTCGGCGTGGCCTGGGTGGAGGTGGAGGCAAGGCCGCGCCGCAGCGGCGAAAGCGTCCGCCGCCGCCTCCGCGACCTCTCCGACCGCTTCTTCGGGTCGCACGCGATCCGGCTGCGGGAACGGCCGGTTCCCTGGGCCTACCGGGTCTTCTTCCGCCAGATCGGCCTCGACCCCGACCGCACCCGGACGCCCGTCGAGCAGCTCGCCATCGACCGCCTCCGCGACGGCGCCTTCCGCAGCCGGGGCCTCCCGGCGGACGCCCTGACCATCGCGACGGTCGAGACCGGGGTCGCGCTGCGCGTCTTCGACGCCGACCGCCTCGAGGGCCGCCTCTGCATCCGCGACTCGGCCCCCGGCGAGTCGCTCGCGGGCCGCCCGGGGGAGCTGGCGCAGGGGACCCTGACGCTCGCCGACGACTCCGACCCGGTCGGCCTCCTGTTCGGCGCCACCGCGGACGGCTACGAGGTCGGGCCGGCCAGCCGGCGGATCGCGATCGTCGCGATCGAGGTCGAGGGAGTGCCGCGGATCGCGGTCGAGGAGGCGCTGTGGATGGCGGCCGCGGAATTCGCCCGGACCTGATCCGTCGCCGCGCTTGCCGGCGCGGCACCTTGATCTAGACTCGCGGCAGGCGAATGCAGGATCTCGCGGAAAGAGAGGACTTGGGCGCGGTCGCGCTCGGCGCCGTCGGAGAGCGTCTCGCCCGGCACCAGCTGCGGCAGCAGATGGGCCGACTCGAGCGCGAGCTCGGACACCTCGTCGCCGAGGGCTTCTGCCGGGTCGAGATCGACCATCGCCTGACCGCGCCGGCCCACGGGCCCCGCCTGCTCGACCTCGGCGAGCTCGAGCGCCTGCGGGACGAGCTCGCGGCCCGGGTCGCCGACGCTCGCGCCGCGCTTGCCCGCCGGGCCGAGCGGGAGACGGCGAGCCGTGAGCTGCTGCGGCGGATGCTTGCCGATCCCGCCGGCCACCGGTGGGTCAAGGTCACCAGGCAAGACGTGGGCGAGCCCGGCTGCGGCGCCTGGCACTCGCGGCCGGTTCTCGGCCCGCTGGGGATGCTGATGGGCTGGTGGCGGGTCAAGGTCTCCTCCGGATGCCCCTTAGCCGGGCGGCTGGGGGCCGTTGAGCGGAAGGCGCAAGCGGAAGGCGCCCCGACCGCGCCCGCGGGCCGCCTCGCCGGCCGCGGCTCCCGCCGTCTCCGCAGGCCCTCGCCGCGGCGCTGACGAGCGCCCGTCGGCGCCGTGGGGCAAGGCGCCGCTCGCCGAGCTCGCGATCCTGGCGGGAATCGTCTCCCTCGCCTACGGGCTGATCGGGGGGCACGAAACGGCGATCGGCATCGGCGTGGCGCTCGCCGGGGTGGGGGGGATGGAGGTCGCGATACGCGAGCACTTCGCCGGCTACCGCTCCCACACGACCCTGCTCGCCGGGGCGGTCTTCGTCTTCACCGTCGGCGGCCTCTACTACCTCGCGCACCAGGTCCTCGCCATCGCGCTCGCGGTCGGAGCAGCCGCCTTCGGGGTCGCCTTCTTCCTGGCCCGCCGCGCCTTCCAGCGGGCCTCCGGCGGTCTCAGCTACCGAATCGGCGGGATGCGCGGCTAGCAGGACCCCTCAGGCCAGGATCTCTTCGTGGCTCGACGAGCGCCGCGCCAGCTCGCTGGCGAGGATGCGCCGCTGGCGCGAGGTCAGCGTGCCGAGCGGCTTGTTCTCGTTCAGCGCCAGGGGCATCAGGAACTTGCGCGCCCGGGTCCGCCCCCAGCGGCGCTGGCTGGTCAGCAGCTCCGCGATGGTCATGCTCTCGGTCTCCCAGGGGCACTCGCGCACCACGTCCGCGGCCTTCACGTCCCCGCGTGCGATCGCGCGCTTCAGCTCCGCCCGCGCGAGCCGCACCAGGTTCGCGCGTTCGAGCGCCCGCATGTGCTGCGGAGGCGCCACCTTCGGAGATGCGATCGTCGTTGCGGGTGCCGTTGCGGCAGCGTCCACTGGACTCCTCCCTTCAAGGAATCGAAATCAACTGGGTATCTCGCCGTGCCGGTCAACAGGCCGGAGCGCCGCGACATCGACACTGCTCTCGTCTGCTCTCCGCTCCCCCATGGCGATCGGAGAGGCCGTCACGCTATGCCCCGCAGGCGCCGGACGTCAACCCGAGGTGGACGAAGAGAAGTGTGCCCCGGTCGCTAAGAGCAACAATTTCGACACAACTTCGAGATCGTCTCGATTCAGACAAGCCTGAAACTACCCACGACGGGGGATGTCAACGCCTGGTTACCGCGGCTCAGCTACGCGGCAGGTCCGGGAAGTCGGCGATCGTCCGGGCGATCGTCCCCAGAGCCGCGTCGAGGTGCTCGCGCTCGTGGGTGGCCATCAGGCTGGTTCGCAGCAGCGCGCCTCCCGGGGGGACGGCGGGATGGATGGCGACGTTGGTGTAGACGCCGGCGTCGAACAGGGCCTTCCAGAGCAGCACCGCCTGCCAGTCGTCGCCGACCAGGACCGGCACCACGGGAGTCGTCGCCACCGTCCCGTCGGGGAGGGTGCCGGGCTCGACCACCCGCAGCCCCAGCGCCCGCAGACCCTCCCGCAGGTACTCGGCGTTGGCAAGCAGCCGCTCGAACAGCTGCGGACCCTCGTCGCGGATCACCCGCAGCGCGGCCAGGGCGGCGCCGACGGCGGCGGGAACCGCCGAGGCGCTGAAGATGAACGAGCGCGAGGAGACCCGCAGGTACTCGATCACGTCGGCGGGGCCGGCGACGAAGCCGCCGCACGAGGCGAGGCTCTTGGAGAAGGTCCCCATCCTCAGGTCGACCGCGTCCTCCAGCCCGAACAGCTCCGAGGCGCCGGCGCCGCGGGCGCCGAGGACGCCGGCGCCGTGCGCCTCGTCGACCATCAGCCGGGCGCCGTGGGCCTGACAGAGCTCGACGATCCGGGGGAGGTCGCAGACGTCGCCCTCCATCGAGAAGACGCCGTCGACGACGACGAGGACGCCGCCGCCGTCCTCCGCCGCGCGCTGGAGCATCTTCTCGAGCTTGTCCATCCGGTTGTGACGGAAGGGACGGAGCTTGGCGCCGGCCAGCCGGCAGCCGTCGAGGATCGACGCGTGGTCGCCGGAGTCGCAGACGACGGTGTCGGCGGGGCCGAGGATCGTCCCGATGCAGCCGACGTTCGCCTGGTAGCCGGTCGTGTAGACGATCGCCTCCTCGGTGCGCATCCACTCCGCGAGCTCACGCTCGAGTTCGAGGTGAAGGGGGGTGGTGCCGTTGAGCAGCCGCGAGCCGGTGACGCCGGTGCCGTAGGTCTCCAGCGCGTCCCGCGCCGCCTGCTTCACGCGCTCGTCGCCGGTGAGGCCGAGGTAGTTGTTGGAGCCGAGCATGATCGTCTCCCGCCCCTCCATCTCGACGACCGGCCCCGCCTGCGAGGTGAGCAGGCGGAAGTAGGGCAGCAGGTCGTGCTCCCGGGCGGCTTGCAGCTGCTCGAGCCGATCGTGGGTTCGCGCCTTCTCGAAGACGTCGACGGGGGCCTTCGCCGTCTCGCTCATTCCCCGAAAGTGTAGGTTGCCGACCCATGGGAAGCGTGACGATCCGGCCGGTGCGGTCGCGCAGGGACCGCAAGCGCTTCGTCAAGGTCCCGTTCTCCTTGCATCGCGACCACCCGCTCTGGGTCGCGCCGCTGACCTACGAGCGGATGGCCTTCCTCGACCCGCGCAAGAACCCGTGGTTCGAGCACGGCGAGGCGGAGCTGCTGATCGCCGAGCGCGACGGCGAGCCGGTCGGAAGGGTCAGTGCGCACCTCGACCACCGCTGGGACCAGTTCCAGGGGGGGAGCGACGCCATGTTCGGCTTCTTCGAGGCGGCCGACGACGGGGAGGTGAGCAGGGCCCTGCTCGACGCCGCCTGCGAGTGGGCGGCCGCGCGCCGCCGGGCCCCGGGGCGGGGGCCGGTGGACATAACCACCCACCACCCGGTGCGGATCCTGAACGAGGGGTTC
>JBLNAC010000099.1:0-4725 GCA_050259155.1 Syntrophothermus sp. | reverse complement strand
GGCGACCCTGCTGACGCTTGCCTTCCTGCTCACCCCGGTCGTCGCGGTCTTCGGCTACGCCGGGCCGGGCGAGCTGGTCGCCGCGCTCGGAGATCAGAGCTCGCGCGAAGCGCTGCTGCTGAGCCTCGAGACGACGACCGCGGCGCTGGCGATCATCGTCGTCGTCGGCACCCCCGCCGCCTACCTGCTCGCCAGCCGCCGCTTCCGCGGCCGGGCGCTGGTCCTCACCGCAATCGAGCTGCCGCTGGTGATGCCGCCCGCGGTCGCCGGCATCGCCCTGCTGGCCGCCTTCGGCCCGCAGGGGATGCTGGGCGGCGCCGTCTCCGCCGCGGGCGTCGAACTGGTCTTCCAGACGGCCGGCGTCGTCGTGGCCCTGGTCTTCGTCTCGGCCCCCTTCTTCCTGCGGGCCGCGTTCGCCTCGTTCGCCGCTCTCGACCCGCGCCTGCCGGAGGCGGCGCGGACGCTGGGCGCCGGCCCCTTCCGCGTGTTCGCGACGGTCGCGGTCCCCAGCGCCCGCGCCGGGCTCGCCTCCGGGGTCGCGCTCGCCTGGGGGCGGGCGCTGGGGGAGTTCGGGGCGACCCTGCTGTTCGCCGGCTCGCTGCAGGGCGTGACCCAGACGGCGCCGCTGGCGATCTTCGCCGACTTCAGCAGGCCCGGCGGCTTCGTCTCGGCGCTCGCCCTCTCGGCGGTGCTGATCCTCGTCTCGGCGGCGCTGCTGCTCGCGGTGAAGCTGCTCGGCGGCGACCGCGCGGTCGAGGCGGGAGGGTGAGCGGCGGGGCCGGCGGGGGCGCGCTGCGCTTCCGCCTGGAGGCGCCGCTCCGCTCCTTCGAGCTCGACCTCGACCTGGCGGCGCGGGCGGGGGGGCCGCTGGCGCTCTGCGGGCCCTCGGGAGCCGGCAAGACGAGCGCGCTGCGGGCCATCGCCGGGCTGCTGCGACCCCGCGCCGGCCGGGTCGCCCTCGGCGCCGAGACCTGGTTCGACGCCGCGCGGGGGATCGACCTCGCACCCGAGCGGCGCCGCTGCGGCGTCGTCTTCCAGGACTACGCGCTGTTCCCGCGGATGAGCGCCCTCCGCAACGTCGCCTACGGGATCCAGGGCTCCGGCCGGGAGCGGCGCGAGGCGGCGCGGGCGATGCTGGCGCGCTTCGGCGTCGCCGGGCTCGCCGAGGCGCTGCCCGGCTCCCTCTCCGGCGGCGAGAGCCAGCGGGTCGCCCTGGCGCGGGCACTGGCCGCCGACCCCGGCGCGCTGCTCCTCGACGAGCCACTGTCCGCGCTCGACGCCGCCACCCGGCGCGGCGCGATCGAGGAGCTGCGAAGGCTGCTCGCCGAGCTCGAGGTGCCCACGGTCCTCGTCACCCACTCCTTCGACGACGCGGCGCTGCTGGCCGCCGAGATCGCGATCCTCGATCGCGGCGCCGTCGTCCAGCGCGGCGACGCCGCCACGATCTCGGCCCGCCCCTCCTCGCCGTTCGTCGCCGACCTGGCCGGCGCCACGCTGCTGCGCGGCGAGGCGAGCGCAGAGCCCGGCGGCCTGACCCTGGTCCGGCTCGAGGGCGGAGGCGAGCTGCGCAGCGTCGATCCCGGCCGGGGAGCTGTGGCGGTCAGCGTCTTCCCCTGGGAGATCTCGCTGGAGCCGCCCGGCGCCGTCCGCTCCGACTCGATGCTGAACCGCCTCGCTGGCGAGGTCACCTCGCTGACCACCGTCGGCAACCGAACCCGCGTCGGCATCTCCCTCCCCCAGCCGCTCACCGCGGAGATCACCGCCGGCTCGGCGGCGCGGCTGGGGCTGAGGCCGGGAAGCCGCGTCGTGGCCGCCTGGAAGGCGGCGGCCACCAGGGTCGTCGGGTGACCGGGCTCAGGCGCGCGCCAGCGCCTCCGCGCGGCTCAGGCCGGCGGCGTCGTTGACGTTGAGGAGGAAGCGGTCGGGATCGCCGTAGCGCTCGAGCTCGGCGTCGTCGAGCAGCCGCGGGCGCAGGGCGTGGACCGCGCGCCGCAGGGGCTCCTCGCGCGCCAGCGACGCTTCCAGCGCCGGCAGGGCCGCGGCCGAGTAGCGGGCCGCGAGCGGCTCCAGGAAGCCCCCCGGCGCAGGCACGACCAGCGGCTCCGGCGCGGCGGCGAGCGCCGCCAGGAACGCCGGCTCGGCGAACGGCATGTCGCAGGCGAGGACGACCAGCGGCCGCCCGCCCGCGGCGCGCAGCGCGGCGACGATCCCGGCCAGCGGGTGGCGCGGCTCCGAGGGCTCGGCGATGACGGCGGCTGCGCCGATCTCGGGCAGCTCGCTGTCCGGCTTGGCGACGACGGCCGCCTCGATGCCGGCCGCCGCCAGCGCCGCCACCGGGTAGTGGATCAGCGGCCGCCCGGCGAGCTCGGTCAGCGCCTTCGCTCCCCCCAGGCGCCTGCCGGCGCCGCCGGCCAGGACGGCCCCCAGCGGCGGCGGGCCGGGGCTCATGCGGGGTCGGCGGCAAGCGCGGGCGTGAACGCGGCCCGCTCGGGGATCGGCCGCACGTCGACCGCGACGACCTTGTACTCCGGGCAGGAGGTGTTGACGTCCGCCGACTGCCCGACCAGCAGGTTGGTCCGGGTCTGCGGGAAGTGGAAGGAGGTGAAGACGTGTCCGGGCTCGATCCGGTCGGTCACCCGGGCCTCGATCTCGGTGCGGCCGACGCGGCTGCGGACCGAGACGCGGTCGCCGTCGGAGATCCAGAGCCGGGCGGCGTCATCGGGGTGGATCTCCAGCACGTCGCGGTCGACCAGGCGGGCGTTGGCGGTGCGCCGCGTCATCGTGCCGGCGTTGTAGTGCTGCAGGACGCGGCCGGTGACGAGGATCAGCGGGAACTCCTCGTCGGCGGCGTCGCCGGGCACCTTGTAGGGAAGCGCGGCGAAGCGGCCGCGGCCCCCCGGCCGGTCGAAGGTCGTGTCGTAGAGGGTGGGCGAGTCGGCGCCGTCGGCGCGCACCGGCCACTGCAGGCCGCCGCGGCCGAGCCGCTCGCGGCTGACGCCGGCGTAGTGCGGGGTCAGGCGCGCGATCTCGTCGAGCGCGTCCCACGGCGACTCCCACCCCATCTCGTGGCCCAGCGCGCGCGAGACCGCGGTGATGATCTCGAAGTCGGTGCGCGCCTCGCCGGGCGGGTCGATCGCCGCCTCGACGGCCTGGAAGCGGCGCTCGGCGTTGGTGAACGTCCCTTCCTTTTCGAGGAAGGCCGAGGCCGGCAGGACGACGTCGGCGAACCTCGTCGTCTCGTTGGGGAAGATCTCCTGGCAGACGAGGAACTCGAGGCTCTCCAGCGCCGCCGCGACGTGCGCGGTGTCGGGGTCGGTCTGGGCGACGTCCTCGCCGAAGATGTACATCGCCTTCAGCTCGCCGGCGATCGCCGCGTCGAACATCTGCGGGATCGTGTACCCCCTCTCGCGCGAGAGCGGCACCCCCCACTCCGCCTCGAAGCTGCGCGCGACGTCCTCGTCGCCGACCGGCCGGTAGGCGGTGTAGGTGTCGGGCAGGGCGCCCATGTCGGAGGAGCCCTGGACGTTGTTCTGGCCGCGCAGCGGCAGCAGCGCCGAGCCCGGCCTGCCCACCTTGCCGGTCATCATCGCCAGGTTGCAGAGCAGCTGCACGACCTCGGACCCGTGCCTGTGCTCGGTGACGCCGAGGCCCCAGAGCAGGGAGCCGCTCGCGGCCTCGCCGTAGAGGCGGGCGGCCGCCTCGAGGTCGGGGGCGGGGATCCCGGTGATGCCCTCCACCGCCACCGGGTCGTAGGCGTCGAGCAGCTCCTCGAGCGCCTCGTAGCCTTCGGTCCGCCGCGCGATGAACTCCTCGTCGAGGAGCCCGTCGCGGCGCACCACGTGGCAGAGGCCGAGGACGACGGCGGCGTTGGTCCCGGGCCGCGGGGCGAGGTGGATCGCGCCGTAGTCGGCGAGCTCGATCCGCCGCGGGTCGATTGTGATCAGCCGGCAGCCGCGCAGCGCCGCCTGCTTGATCCGGGCGCCGACGACCGGGTGCCCCTGCGTCGGGTTGACGCCCAGCAGCAGCGCCACGTCGGCCTGATCGATGTCGGAGAAGGAGCCGGTCGCGCCGGAGAGGCCGAAGGACCGTCGCAGCGCGAAGGAGGTCGGCGAGTGGCAGACGCGCGAGCAGTTGTCGACGTTGTTGGTGCCGATCGCCGCGCGCATCAGACGCTGCAGCGCATAGCAGTCCTCGTTGGTCCCGCGCGAGGAGGCGAGACCGGCGATCGCGTCCGGGCCGTGGTCGGACCTGATCCGCCCGATCTCGGCGGCGATCCGGTCGAGCGCCTCCTTCCAGCTCGCAGGCCGAAGCTCGCCTCCCTCCCGCAGCAGCGGCGTCGTCAGCCGGTCCGGCGAGCGCGTGAAGCCATGGGCGAAGCGGCCCTTGAGGCAGGTGTGCCCCCGGTTGGCGGGCCCGTCGAGGGCGGGCGTGATCGAGACGACCCGGCCGTCGGCGGCGTGTGCCTCCAGCCGGCAGCCGACGCCGCAGTAGCCGCAGGTCGTCGTCGCCTCGCGATCGAAACGCTCATCGCCCATCGCTCAATCCTCCCCCGATTGTGGCACCAGGGATAGCTCGGCTATGGCGCCCGTCGGGCAGGTGTCGGCGCAGGCGCCGCAGGCGACGCAGGTCGAGTCCTCGAACCCGGCGTCGAGGCCGGCGGCGACGTTGGCCTCGAAACCGCGCCCGGTGGCCGTCAGCGCGAAGGCCCCCTGGATCTCGTCGCAG
>JBLNAC010000098.1:0-10781 GCA_050259155.1 Syntrophothermus sp. | reverse complement strand
TCTTCCACGACGACGAGGACCCCTCGCCGCCCGCCGCCGAGCCGGCCCCCGAGCCGGAACGGCCCCAGCGCGAGCCGCGCCCGGCGCCCCGCCCCCGCCCCGGCATCGCCGGCGGCGACGCGTCCTGACCGGCGCCCGGCGGCGTCCGTCGTGGTGAGCCGGTCATGAGGCTGATGGGGGTCGTCAACGTGACGCCCGACTCGTTCTCGGACGGCGGGCTGTACCTCGACCCCGACGCCGCGATCGCGCACGGGAGGCGGCTGGCGGACGACGGGGCCGAGATCCTCGACGTCGGGGGCGAATCGACGCGCCCGGGCGCGGAGCCGGTGGCCGAGGCCGAGGAGCTGGCGCGCGTGGTGCCGGTCGTCGCGGGGCTGGCCGGCGGCGGGGCGCGGATCTCGGTCGACACGTCGAAGGCGGCGGTCGCCGCGGCGGCGCTGGAGGCGGGGGCGGAGATCGTCAACGACGTCACCGCGCTCCGAGGCGATCCCGAGATGGCGGCGCTGTGCGCGGAGCGCGGGGCGACGGTCGTCCTCATGCACATGGCCGGAAACCCGCGCACGATGCAGCTCGAGCCACGCTACGACGACGTCGTCGACGAGGTCGGGGCGTTCCTCGCGGCGCGGCTGGAGGCCGCACTTGCCGCCGGCATCTCCGAGGCCCGGGTCTGGGTCGACCCCGGGATCGGGTTCGGCAAGACCGCCGAGCACAACTTCGAGCTGCTGCGCCGCCTCGGCGAGCTGCGCCGGTTGGGGCGGCCGATAGTCGTCGGAACCTCGCGCAAGAGCTTCATCGGCGCCGTCGACGGATCGCCGCCGGACGAGCGGCTCGGCGGCACGATCGCCTCCTCGGTCCTGGCCGCCGCCGCGGGCGCCGAGATCCTTCGCGTCCACGACGTCGCCGAGGCGTCCCAGGCCCTGGCCGTGGCGAGGGCGGTACTCGGATAGGTTCCCCCGAGCGCTCGCGCCGCGAGCGCAGCGACTATCGAGACCGGACGATGAACGAGGAACCGCACAACGGGTTCGAGAGCAGCGCCGAGGTCGAGCTGCGCGGGCTGTCGATCTACACACACCACGGCGTCTCCGAAGCGGAGCAGGAGGTCGGCCAGCGCCTCGAGTTCGACATCTCCTTCGACGTGCCCGACTGCGACGCGGTGCTTACGGACCGGCTCGAGGACACGGTCGACTACGCGCAGGTGTGCGACATCGTCGCGCTGGCGGCGACCGAGCGCAGCTATCGCACCCTGGAGCGGCTGGCGCAGGTGATCGGCGAGCGGCTGATCGAGCGCTACGGCTGCGACGCGGTGCGGGTGCGGGCCGCCAAGCCCGAGCCGCCCCTGCCGCTCGCAATCCAGGAGGTCGCGGTCGAGATCACCCAGGAACGGGCGGGCGACGAGGACGCCGGCGCGTCCGAGGACTGAGCCGATGGCCGCGGCCCTGCCGGGCTACCTCGGGCTCGGCTCGAACGTCGGCGACGCGGCGGGCCACCTGCGCGCGGCGGTGCGGCTGCTGCCCGAGCGCGGCGTCGCGGTCGAGGCCGTCTCCTCGGTCTACGTGACGGAGCCGGTCGGCGAGATCCTCGACCAGGCCGACTTCCTCAACGCCGCCGTCCGCATCCGGACGGCGCTCGGGCCCGAGGCGCTGCTCGAGGCTTGCAAGGAGATCGAGGCGCAGCGGGGCCGGGACTTCGACCGGCCCCGCCACAGCCCGCGCCCGCTCGACGTCGACCTGCTGCTGCTCGGCCGGATCGAGCTGCGAGGCGAGCGGCTGACGCTGCCGCACCCGCAGGTCACCACGCGCCGGTTCGTCCTCGCGCCCCTGCTCGAGCTCGACCCCGGGCTGACGCTCCCCGACGGCACCCGGCTCGCCGACGCGCTGGCGGCCCTGCCCGAGGACGAGCAGCGCGTCGACCGCCTCGGCCCGCTCTAGGTGGCCGCGCCCGCGAGCGGCGCCAGCCACTCGGGCGGCAGGATCGGCGGCATCCGCCCCGGGTAGTCGGGGACGACGCGCCGGGCGAGGGCGCCGGCGGGGCGCGAGGCGATCGCCGGGCGCAGGTCGTCCATCGTCAGCGCCAGCCCCAGGCTGGGAGCGATCTGGAAGTCGGCCGCGTTGAGGCTCTCGCCGGCGAGGACGCCGGCCTCGATCCAGGCATCGATGCGGTCGAGGAGCGCCGGCAGCCTGGCGAGGTCGGCGCGCACGTTCTCGTCGCTGGCCTGGTTGAAGCGGGCGGAGAGGGCGACGATCGGAGCCGCCGTCTTCACCGCGAGGCCGATCGGCACGCCCAGCCTCGCCCCCTCCGAGTAGCTGCGGAGCGTCTCCCGGTCGCGCTTGAGCGCCCACCAGAGGATCTGGCGGATCGGGTGCTGGAGCTCCTCGTCGCCGAACCGCTCGGCTTCCTCGACCTCCTTGCGCCGCTCCGGCTCGGCCGGGAACAGGGGCGGCTGCGGCACCCGCCGCTCGAGCTCGCGCGCGATCTGGCGCGACCCCTGAACCCTGGCGCCGTCGATCTTCAGCGCGGGGACGGTCACCCCGGGAAAGCCGACGGCGCGCAGCACGAGCTTCGAGACCACCGGCATCAGATCGGTCCGCCTGTAGGGGATGCCCTTGCGCTCGAGCATCAGCTCCACGGCGATGCTCGGGTGAGATGCGGGGATCACGTAGAGGCGCGCGTCCACGCCACGATCCTATGCAACGGAGCCGCGACCGCGATAATCGGCCGTAGATGCTGCTGGCCGTCGACATCGGCAACACCCAGACCCACCTCGGTGCCTTCGAGGGCGAGGACCTGGTCGAGCACTGGCGCTTCCAGACCCGCTCCGGCGCCACCGGCGACGAGCTCGCGGAGCGGGTCGGCGGCCTGCTGGCGCTGCGCGGGATGGGCCTCGGCGACCTCGACGCGGTCTGCGTCTCCTCGGTGGTGCCGCCCCTCGGCAACCAGTACGAGCAGCTGACCGGCCGCTACCTCGAGGCGGACTTCGTCCTCGTCGCGCCCGGGATCAAGACGGGGATGCCGATCCGGATCGAGAACCCGGCCGAGGTGGGCGCCGACCGCCTGGTCAACGCCGTCGCGGCCTACGATCGGGTGGGCGGCGCCTGCTGCGTCGTCGACTTCGGTACGGGGATCAACTTCGACGCGGTCTCCGCCGCGGGCGAGTACCTCGGCGGTGCGATCGCGCCGGGGCTGGAGATCTCGCTCAGCGCGCTGATCGATCGCGCGGCGCGGATCCCGCGGATCGAACTCGCCGAGCCCGAGGCGGCGATCGGCCGCTCGAGCCGGGCGGCGATCCAGGCCGGGGTCGTGTTCGGGTTCGCCGGCCTGATCGACGGCGTCGCCCGCCGGATCGAGGACGAGCTCGGCGCCGCGCGCTTCCTCGCCACGGGCGGCCTCGCCTCGACCGTGGTCCCGTTCACCGAGACGATCGACGAGGTCGACGACCATCTCACCCTCAAGGGCCTGCGCCTGATCTATGAGCGGAACTCCTGACCAGCCGCCGCTGACCGATCCCTTCGAGATCGGCGGGATCCGGATCGCCAACCGGGTCCTGCTCGCGCCCCTCGCCGGCATCGGCAACTGGTTCGTGCGGCTGCAGGCGAAACGCCACGGAGCCGGGCTCGCGGTCTCGGAGATGGTCTCGAGCTTCGCGCTGCACTACCGCAACGAGCGCACCCTCCGCGACCTGATGCGGATCCACCCCGACGAGCATCCGGTCTCGATCCAGCTCTTCGGTCACGACCCCGAGGTGATGCGATCCGGCGCCGCGATTGCGGTCGAGGCCGGCGCCGACCTGATCGACATCAACATGGGATGTCCGGTCCCGAAGGTGCGCAAGACCGGCGCCGGCGCCCAGCTCCTGCGCGACCACGACCTCGCCCTCGCCCTCGTCCGGGCCGCCGCCGAGGGCGGCGGCCGGCCGGTCACGGTGAAGCTCCGCTCGGGGATCCAGGCGGGCGATCGCTCGGGCTTCGAGCTGGCGCTGCGGCTGGCGGAGGAGGGAGGGGTGGCGGCGATCGGTTTCCATCCGCGCGCCGCGACCAGCGGACACAAGGGGGCGCCCGACTACGCCCTCACGCGGGCTCTGAGGGAGCGGGTGGAGGTGCCCGTGATCGTCTCCGGCGGACTCGCCGACGCCGAGTCGGCGCGCGCCGCATACCGAGAGTCGGGCGCCGACGCGGTGATGATCGCCCGCGGCTCGCTCGGCAACCCCTGGGTCTTCGAGGAGCTGACAGGACTTCGCCTCGAGCCGCCCGGCCGCGAGGAGGTCGCCGCCGAGCTCCTCTGGGTGATCGACCGCGCCGAGGAGCACCTCGGGAGCGACCGCGCCGAGCGCTACCTGCGCAAGTTCTACCCCTGGTATACGGAGCGGCTCGCGGCCCCCGCGGAGATGGTCGCCGAGCTTCAGCGAAGCGCCGATCTCGACCGCGCGCGGGAGCTCGTCAGCGGCTTGGCGCAGCCCCTCGGGGTCGCGTGAGGCCATCGCTATAATCCCGCGACTCCGCGCCCGGATGTTGGCCCCCACGGTCCGCATCGGGCCGTTTTTTTCGGTCATGGGAGCCGATCTTCGGGCTCTCCGCAACCCAAGAAGCGAGGTAGTGCAACGTGAGTCGTCAGGCGGTCATCACCCCGGAGGGTCTCGAGAAGCTGAAGGAGGAGATCGAGTACCTCTCGACGACCAAGCGCCGCGAGGTGGCGGCGCGGATCAAGGAGGCACGCGAATTCGGCGACATCTCCGAGAACGCCGAATACGACGACGCCAAGAACGAACAGGCGCTGCTCGAGGCCCGGATCGCCCAGCTCGAGGAGCGGCTGCGCCGCGCCACCGTGATCGACGAGAAGGCCGCGGCGACCGACGAGGTCGGATTCGGCTCGGTCGTCCACGTCAAAGACCAGAAGACGGGCACCTCGCAGAAGTTCCAGATCGTCGGCTCGACCGAGGCCAACCCGCTGGAGCACAAGCTCTCCAACGAGTCGCCGATCGGCAAGGCCCTCCTCGGTCACAAGCGCAACGACGTCGTCACCGTCGAGGTCCCGCGCGGGCCGAAGAAAAAACTGAAAATCACCAAGATCGAGCGCGCCTGAGAGCGTCGCTCTCAGACCGTGGCTGAAGAACGGCAACTCTCGGACGTACTGAGGGACCGGCGCGAGAAGCTGGCCCGGATCCGGGACTCCGGGATCGAGCCGTTTCCGCACGAGTTCTCCGGTCGCGAGGCCATCGCCGAGGTGCGGGCAGCGCACGAGGGGCTGGCGCCGGGGATAGAGACCGAGTCGCGGCACCGCGTCGCCGGCCGGATCGTCGCCCGCCGCGGTCACGGCAAGGCCTGCTTCCTGGATCTTCGCGACGGCAGCGGCCAGATCCAGCTGCACGCCCGCGCCGACCTGCTCGGCGCGGCGCCCTACGCCGAGCTGGTCGAGCTCGACCTCGGCGACATCGTCGGCGTCGAGGGCACGGCGATGTCGACGCGCAGCGGCGGCGAGCTCTCGCTCACGATCGACCGCTGGCGGCTGCTCGCCAAGAGCCTGCGGCCGCCGCCCGACAAGTTCCACGGCCTCGGCGACGTCGAGACCCGCTTCCGGCGCCGCGAGCTGGACCTGATCGCGAACGAGGAGAGCCGCCGGATCTTCGCGATCCGCGCCGCGACGGTGTCCGAGATCCGGCGCTGGCTCGACCGGCACGGCTTCATCGAGGTGGAGACCCCGGTTCTGCAGCCGCTCTACGGCGGGGCCCTGGCGCGTCCCTTCGTCACCCACCACAACGCGCTGGACCGCGACCTCTATCTGCGGATCGCGACCGAGCTGTATCTGAAGCGCCTGGTCGTCGGCGGCATCGACCGCGTCTACGAGCTGGGCAAGGACTTCCGCAACGAGGGGATCTCGCACAAGCACAACCCCGAGTTCACGATGCTCGAGTGGTACGAGGCCTACGCCGACTACGAGAAGACCGCGCACGACCTCGAGCTGCTCGTCGCCGAGGTCGCCGAGCGGGTGCTGGGGACGACCAGGATCAACCGCGGCGAGGTGGAGATCGACCTCGCGCCGCCCTGGCGGCGGGTGACCCTGCGCGAGGCGATCCTCGAGCGGTCCGGGATCGACGTCCTCGAGCATCCGACCCGCGAGGCGCTGGCGCGGGCCATGGGCACCGAGCCTGACCCCCGGGAGGGCTGGGGCAAGCTCGTCGACGGGCTGCTCTCCCGCGACGTCGAGCCGGGGCTGATCCAGCCGACCTTCGTCTTCGACTATCCCGTCGAGCTGTCGCCCTTCGCCAAGGCGCACCGGGCCGAGATCGGGCTCGTCGAGCGCTGGGAGGCGTTCGTCGGCGGCGTCGAGATCGCGAACTCGTTCACCGAGCTCAACGATCCCGACGAGCAGCGGCGGCGCTTCGAAGCCCAGGCCGAGGAGACCGCCCGCGGCGACGAAGAGACGCAGCCCTTCGACGAGACGTTCATCGAGGCGCTCGAACAGGGGATGCCGCCGACCGGCGGCGTCGGCCTCGGCGTCGACCGTCTGGTGATGATGCTGACCGGGGCGTCGACCCTGCGCGAGGTGCTGCTGTTCCCGGCGATGCGCGCCTGAGCCGGCTCAGCGCGGGCCGAAGATCACGCCCTGGACGATCCGAAGCAGCCGCAGCGAGGCGCCGATCCCCCTGGCCGGCGCGGCGCGCACCTGCTGGCGCTCGCCGCAGACGCCGCCCGCCGGTTCGACCGCGAACTCGTCGAGGACCAGCTCGCCCAAGATCACGGCGCCGTTGGGACGGCGGCCGCGGTACTTGACGGTCTGCCGGTAGTAGGAAGGCCCGACGGTCTGGATCGCTCCGACCTTGGTGTAGTGGGCCGACGCGAGCGGGAACGAGTAGAGGTCGAAGCTGTGACGCCTGGCCCTCAGGTAGGCGGCGCGCACGTATTCGAAGAATTCCTGGGGCTGGTAGCAGGGTGTCCCGCCGGCGCCGTAATGGAGGAACAGGGTGCCGGTCGCCGAGCCGACGTAGATGTCGTTCGCCCCTTCGGAGGCCGTCCATCGCGGTGGCGCGTACCAGGTCCAGTGCGCGCCTTCGTGCCGTTCGAAGTTGCCCGGAGGCGTCGCCGCCGCGGATCGGGGCGGAGCGAGCGCCGCGCACGCAGTCGCCAGCAGCGCGGCGATCGCGACCCTGGCCATGGAGGTCGTGATGGCCCCGGCTGCAGGCACGGCGCGATCCTATCTGCGCAAATGGGCGTCGATCGATACCGAAATGTGGGAACTTCGTCTCAAAAGCCCGCTCTTAGCGTTCGGGCCAAGCGTCGAGCCGGGCGTGCCGGCTCGGTAGAGTTAAGGGGCACGTAGGCGCTCCCGATAACGAAGGAGCGCCCGCCGGTACTAACTCGGGCCTTCCGGGTTCGAGCAAGAAGAGGTCTCATTTGTTCGAGCGATTCACTGAGCGAGCCCGCCAAGTCGTCGTCCTGGCGCAGGAGGAGGCGCGGACCCTCAAGCACAACTACATCGGCACCGAGCACATCCTGCTCGGGCTGCTCCGCGAGGAGGAGGGCCTGGCTGCCCGCGTGCTCGAGTCGCTCGACATCACGGTCGAACGGGTCCGCTCCCAGGTCGTGCGCATCGTCGGCTCGGGCGAGGAGGTCACCTCCGGCCAGATCCCGTTTACGCCGCGCGCCAAGAAGGTCCTCGAGCTGGCCCTGCGCGAGGCGCTCTCGCTGGGCCACAACTACATCGGCACCGAGCACATCCTGCTCGGCCTGGTGCGCGAGAACGAGGGCGTGGCGGCGCGGATCCTGCTCGACTTCGACGCGGACTCGGACAAGATCCGCAACGAGGTGATCCGGATGCTGTCCGGTCCCGGCGGCCGGCGCCAGGGGGGCAGCGGCGGCTCCGGACCCGCCGAGGGCAAGAAGTCCTCGAAACTGCTCGACCAGTTCGGCCGCAACCTGACCCGCCTCGCCGAGGAGGGCAAGCTCGACCCGGTGATCGGCCGCGAGACCGAGATCGAGCGGATCATGCAGATCCTCTCCCGCCGGACCAAGAACAACCCGGTGCTGCTGGGCGAGCCCGGCGTCGGCAAGACCGCCGTCGTCGAGGGGCTCGCGGCGCGGATCAACAAAGGCGAGGTGCCGGAGCTGCTGAAGAACAAGCAGATCTACACGCTCGACCTGGCCGCGCTGGTGGCCGGCTCGAAGTACCGCGGCGAGTTCGAGGAGCGCCTGAAGAAGGTGATGAAAGAGATCACCCAGCGCGGCGACATCATCCTCTTCATCGACGAGCTTCACAACCTGGTCGGCGCCGGCGCCGCCGAGGGCGCGATCGACGCCGCCTCGATCCTGAAGCCGGCCCTTGCCCGGGGCGAGCTGCAGACGATCGGCGCCACCACGCTCGACGAGTACCGCAAGTACCTCGAGCGCGACTCGGCGCTGGAGCGCCGCTTCGCACAGATCAAGGTGGACCAGCCCTCGCCCGAGGACACCGTGCGGATCCTCGAAGGGCTGCGCGAGCGCTACGAACAGCACCACAGGGTGACGATCAACGACGAAGCCCTGGCCGCCGCCGCCGAGCTCGCCGATCGCTACATCTCCGACCGCTTCCTGCCCGACAAGGCGATCGACCTGATCGACGAGGCGGGCTCGCGCATGCGGATCAAGAGCATGAGCACGCCGCCGGTTTACCGCGACCTCGAGGAGGAAATCGAGAAGACGCGGCGCGAGAAGGAGGCCGCGATCGAGGCCCAAGAGTTCGAAAAGGCCGCCAACCTGCGCGACACCGAGCGCCAGCTGACGACCCGCAAGCGCCAGCTCGAAGACGAGTGGGCGGAGGGCGAGGCCGGCGAGCGCCCGGTGGTCGGCGAGGAGGAGATCGCGGACATCGTCTCGATGTGGACCGGCATCCCGGTCTTCAAACTGACCGAGGCGGAGACCAAGAAGCTGATCCGCATGGAGGAGGAACTCCACAAGCGCGTGATCGGCCAGGAGGTCGCGATCACCGCCGTCTCCAAGGCGATCCGCCGCTCCCGCGCCGGCATCAAGGATCCGAAGCGGCCGGCCGGCTCGTTCATCTTCCTCGGCCCCTCGGGGGTCGGGAAGACGGAGCTCGCCCGCACCCTCGCCGACTTCCTGTTCGGCGACGAGGAGGCGATGGTCCGGATCGACATGTCCGAGTACATGGAGAAGCACGCGGTCAGCCGGCTGGTCGGCTCGCCCCCTGGCTACATCGGCTACGACGAGGGTGGCCAGCTGACGGAGGCCGTGCGCCGCAAGCCGTACTCGGTGCTGCTGCTCGACGAGATCGAGAAGGCGCACCCCGACGTCTTCAACATCCTCCTGCAGATCCTCGAGGACGGGCGCCTCACCGATGCCCAGGGGCGCACGGTCGACTTCCGCAACGCGATCGTGATCATGACCTCGAACATCGGCGCCTCCGAGATCTCGAAGAACACCTCGATCGGCTTCACCGTCTCCGACGAGACCGGAATGTCCTACGACGACATGAAGAACCGGATCATGGGCGACCTGAAAAAAGTCTTCCGGCCCGAGTTCCTCAACCGGATCGACGAGGTGATCGTCTTCCACAAGCTCTCCAAGGAGGAGGTCAAGGAGATCATCGACCTGATGATCAACCGGGTCCGCGTCCAGGTCGCCGAGCACGAACTGCAGCTGGAGCTGACCGACGAGGCGAAGGACGTCCTGGTCGAGAAAGGCTGGGACCCGTCGATGGGCGCCCGCCCGCTGCGGCGCGCGATCCAGCGCTACATCGAGGACCCGCTGGCGGACGAAGTGCTGCGCCAGGGCCAGATGACCCCGTCTTCGACGGTGCTGGTCGAGCGCGACCCCTCCGGCGACGAGGAGGACCGGCCGCTGAGCCTGAAGATCGTGCCGCCGCACAAGCCGGCAAAGCAGCCGAGCGAGCCCGAGCCGGAGAAGGTCGGCGTCGGGGCCAAGAAGGACGGCGGCGACGAGCACGGGGGAGACGGCGCCGACGCGCACTCGCCCGGCGGCGACGCCGACTCCTGAGCGGTCCGCGCCGATGAGGGAGCCCGGCCGCAGCGCGATCGGCACCTGGAGCGGAGGCCGCTTCATGCACTTCGGGGAGGCGGTCGACGAGGATCGGCTGGCGGCGCTGCTGCGCCCCGGCGATGGGATCGACACCGTCCTCACCGCCGACGTCTACGGACAGGGCGACGCCGACCGGGTCCTGGGCCGGGCGCTGGCCGGCGTCCCGCGCGGGGACTTCGCGGCGATCGGCGCCGTCGGGCACGACTTCTACGAGGGCGAGCGCGACGGCGCCAAGGGATTCCCCCGCTTCACCGATGCCCGCCTGCGCGGCCCCGACCGGTACGCGAGCTACCTGCGGATGGCGACCGAGCGCAGCCTGGAGCGGGTCGGGATCGAGCGCTTCGACGTGCTTCTCCTGCACAATCCGGACCGCACCGGCTACACCAGCGAGGCGGTGTGGGACGCGATGGCGGCGCTGCGCGAGGCCGGCCTGGCGAGCCGGATCGGGGTGGCGCCGGGCCCCGCCAACGGCTTCACCCTCGATCTCATCTCCTGCCTGGAGCGCTTCGGGGACCGCATCGACTGGGCGATGATCATCCTCAACCCGTTCGAGCCCTGGCCGGGTGAGCTATGCCTGGAGGCCGCCCGGCGGCACGAGGTGAAGGTCCTGACCCGGGTCGTCGACTTCGGCGGCGTCTTCTGGGGAGACATGGGTCCGGGGATGGAGCTGGGGCGCACCGACCACCGCTCCTTCCGGCCCGCGGGCTGGATCGAGGCCGGGCTGGAGAAGCTGGAGCGGGTCATGCCCTACGCCGAGCG
>JBLNAC010000097.1:0-3305 GCA_050259155.1 Syntrophothermus sp. | reverse complement strand
GCAGTTCAGCGTGCGAGATGGCCCCTCGCGTGCGCTGAGCACCGCCGGCAATTGCCGGTGCCGATCACGAGCACGGAGAGGAGAACCCCCAGCCCGATGAACTTCCTCCCGGCATGAAGCCAGACGGCCACGAAAGGGATCCTAGACAAAAAAGAGTGCGCAAACGACGCCGGCCGGCTCGGTGGGGGTTCACCGGAGGCGTGCGCCGGCGGCCAAGACCAAAGCCGGCGCCCGGCGCTCCTGATGGGCTCGAGCCGGCGGAGTACGACCGCGGCGACGGTCGTCCCGCGACGGTTACTCCGAACCGCGCCCCCTCGGGGCGGCGGCAAGCATGTCTTCGGCGAGCCGCTGCGACTCGCTCGTCGTCCTCCGGGAGCGGGCGCGCCCTCGCCGGCGGAGCCGGTCGCGCCGCTTCAGCGACTGCGCGTCGCGGAGCGCCCACCGCACCCGCTCCAGCAGCTGCTCTCCCGATTGCCGGGACTCCAGGTGCACCGCGTCCAGGCGCTCGCTGAAGAGCGTCTCACGACTCCCGTCGGGTGCGTCCGTCACCACCAGGATCTGCGCCATCGATTCGTCCCATCCCCCAGACCAGCTCGTCGGTTTAGTACCCCAGATGTATGAAAGACATCGGGGAGGTGCATGAATAGCACCCCGGGCGGGGCCCGTGCAAGCTGCCGCGAAGACGATCGCGCTGGGTGCGCGGTTGACCGGCGGCCCCGTTACCGGGTGCGGGCGGCGAGGTGGGAGAGCACGGCGGGCATCCCGCGCTCGCGTCCCACCCGGCGCTGCTCGTCGGCTCCGTTGCCCTCGCGCAGGATTCGCTCGACCTCCCCCAGGGCGTCCTCGGCGCCGAGCTCGCGCGCGTAGGGGCGGGCGGCTTCGAGCATCTGGCGCGCGACCTCCCGGGCCGGCCCGGGGGCGTCGTCGTCGAGGACGATTCGCGCCTCGAGGCCGTGGCTGGCGGCCTGGAAGTAGGACTCCTCGAGCGCCTCGCGCGAGTGACCCTCGCCGCTGGGGTGCTCGAGCTCGCGGGCGGCGATCGCCTGGATCAGCGCCGCCAGCGCGACCGAGGTGGCGGCGTCGGACTGGACGTCGACCGCACGCACCTCGACCGTGCCCAGCCTCGGGTGCGGGCGGACGTCCCACCAGATGTAGGTGTAGTCGGCGACGCCCGCGGCGACGATCAGGTCGTCGGCGACGCGGCAGAAATCCTCGTAGTCGCGGAAGGCGCGCGGCACCTGGAAGCGCGGATAGGCGCGGACGACGGTGGTGCGGGCGCTGGCGTGGCCGGAGTCCGCGCCGGCGTGGAAGGGCGAGTTCGCGCTGAGCGCCGTCAGCGCCGGCAGGTAGCGGCGGAAGGAGTTGGCGATCCGCACCGCCGCCTCGGGGTCGGGAATGCCGACGTGGACGTGAAGGCCGCAGGGCGGAGTCGAGAGGATCATCTCTCCGAGGTCTTCCTTGACCACGTCGTAGCGCGGTTTCGCAACCAGGCGCACGCGGCCCTCGGCGGTGGGGTGCAGGCCGGCGCCGAGCAGGCCGTAGCCCGTCGACGCGACCAGGCCGCGAGCCTCGCGCAGCTCGGCCAGCGCCTGCTCGACGCCGAGGCAGACGCCGGTCTTCACCTCGATCTGTTCGCTGAAGATCTCGGTCGAGACGCGATCACCGGCCCCTTCGGGGATCAGGCTCATCACCGCTTCGGCGCCGGGCGTCAGCGCCAGCTCCTCGTCGACCAGGAGCAGCTCCTCCTCGACGCCGATCGAGAGCGGCGGCGAGGAGCCGAAGCGGTGCGCCTCTGGATCGGTGTGGAGTGCGGGCTTCATCGCGCGGTTGCTTCCGGACCGGACGATCCAGGGTACGAGGATATGGAGATCGCCCACGGAGACCGCCCAAGGCAGGGACCGGGCGCTCGATCTCGCCCACCGGGGCCGCTCGCCGACTAGGATGGCGCTCCGTGCTCGTCTGGTTCCTCATCGCTGTCGTGCTTCTCATCGCGGGCGCCGCCATCTGGGTGCGCCGCGGCTCGCGTACGCCGTGGAGCAGCTCCCAGGAGACAACCGGCGCGAAGCGGCAGGACCGGCCCAAGCGGCGCCGTCGTTAGCCGCGGACCTGCTCCGTTTGCGGTCGAACGAAGGACGAGGCGACCGAGAACCCGAGGCGTGTCAGAAGGCCGGCGAGCGGTCGCTCCGAAAAGGACCGGTTTCCCGGGCCGCGATCGGGTCGCGGATCAGTGTCGCCGTTCCACATCGGAGGCAGCCGACCATCGCCCCGTAGCGCGTGTACGTGACGAGACGGCGCTCGAGAAGATTCGAGTGGACGCACGTCGTGGGTGGCTCCGTCGCGTGCCTTGCCATATCGACAGGTTGGCCGAAGCGGCTGAAAGCGACGGAAAGCCGCGGACAAGATCGGATAAAGATGCGCCGCCGGCGAAGCGGGGCACCAGCACCGCAGGGGCTCGCGCTCACCGGGACTGAGGCCGCGCTCCGCCCGAGGACATCCCTTGCTGAGCAGGACCAACGGGGATACAGTCGAGATCTCGTCCGCATCAACGATCAGCGCGACGAAAGGCGGGAGCATGGCGATCATCACGATGTTCGAGGTTCACGGCGACCCGGACGAGATCATGGAGAAGATGGAGGCCTTCGAGGAGGAGGCGGCGCAGGCCGCGTCCGAGCGAGGCGGCATCTCCCGCACGATCGTGAAGACCGACGACGGGGTGATGCTCGTCAACCACTGGGAGTCCGAGGAGGGCATGGAGGACATGGCTAAGTTCATGCGGCCGAAGGTCGAAGCCGCCGGCATCGGGCCGCAGGTGAACTGGCGCATGTACGAGGTCCTCAACCACCAGGCGGCCGGCACCCTCTAGCGACCTCCTGCGCGCGTTATCGACTTTTCCCGGGCGGTGGGCCGGAAAAAGTCGACAGCGGTGTTCGAGGACCGAGGGGGTCAGTGCGGGGCGGCGAGCCGGCGGCGGGCGTCGGCGGAGGTCGCCAAAGCCCGGATCCGCCTGGTGGTCGAGTCGGTGTTCTCCACCCTCACGCGCCAGATGCGCTTGGAGACCCATTTGGCCAAGACTCCCGGCGGGCTCGCCCAGCACATCGCCCAGCGGCTCTTGGCCCTCACCCTCGGTGTCTGCGTGAACACCGTGCTCGGGCGCCCGCCGCGGGCCCTCGCTGCCTACGACGGCGGTGAACCCGCATCAAGCGTCCAGTCGGAGGCCACACGTCCCGAGAAGACCCCCGATCGACCGCGCCGGGCCTCTGGGTCGGCCCCGCGCGCAGGAGCGCGCCCGGGACCGGCGCGCCTCG
>JBLNAC010000096.1:0-3509 GCA_050259155.1 Syntrophothermus sp. | reverse complement strand
GGCGCTATGCAGGCCGCCATCCGAGTTGGGTTCAGGATGGCCTGGGCCGACATCCAGGCGTCGGCCCGGGCGACGAGCTCGCGACCCGCCTCGCCGCCGATCGCCTCGCCGAGTCGCCGGCGTGCCGCGGCGGCGAAGAGGTCGACCTGCTGGGCGTCGGCCCGGGCGACGGCCTCCTCGAGCAGGCGCACCGACCGGGCGCGTTCTTGCCGCTGGCGGGCGACGCCCGCGAGTGCAAGCAGCGCGGCCGGGTGGAACCACTGGCTTGGGTTGCGCAGCAGTTTCCGCGCGATCGTCTCGGCGGCCGCCCGAAGTGGGCCCGGATTCGCGGAAGCGGCCGCCGCCGCCACGGCGCTGCGGCACTGGCACTGCCGGACGTCGCCCTTCACGTGCTCGATCCGCGTCAGGAGCGACGCTCGGATCGACGGCCAGGTCGACTCCGCTCGCCGCCAGGCGGCCGGTCCGTCGGCCTCGTACAGGTCGATGTAAGTGTTGCCGTAGTAGTGCGTCAGGTGCTGCACGTGGAAACCCTGCTGGCTCCACTGGGCAATCCGCTCCGCGGCGAGCGCCCGGGCATCGGCAGGATCGTCGGCGGCTAGCCGGGCGAGGACCCCGGGGTAAGTCCCCAGGGTTGACTCCATGTATCGGTCGCCCCGGCCGCGCGCCTCCTGGTCCAGCGACTGGAACCGCGCCGACACCTCGCGCAGCTCTCCAAGGTAGATGCGTGCCCACAGGCCGAAGACCTGGGTGGTGTCGAGCTCCCAGACGACTCCCGTGCAGCGGTCGCGGAAAAGTGCAGTGGCGCGGTCGAGGAGCTCGCAGGCCTGTCGGAAGCGGCCGGCGAAGTATGCGGCGGCCCCCGCGCAGAAGGTTGCCATGGCAACGGCCTGCGGGTGGCCGACGCGCCCGGCGACTTGCTCGGCCAGCGCGATCAGTCGTTCCGTCCGGCGGCGCGCGGCGCGACCAAGGCAGGCCGAGTGCACCGCCTCCCAGCCCAGCGCCAGCGCGATCCGGAACGGCTCGCCTGCCTGCAGCGCCAGCCGGAGGCTTCTCGTCTGGTAGTACGAACCCTTGATCACGTCGACCACGCTGATCCCGACGGCCACCGCGCGCGCCGTGTCGACGCGGGTGAGGACCTCGACGGGCACGTCCTCGGGGGGGCGGTCGCGGAAACCGAGCCCGCGGACAGCTAGGGCGGCACGCTCCGCGAGCAGGAGCACGAAGGCTTGCAAGGGGGTCTCGGGGCGGCGCAACGCGACCTGCGCCAGGACCTCGCGGAACGCCGAGAGGCCCTCGTCGATGTGGCCACTGATGAGGAACTGGTAGGCGGCTCGGCCCTGGAAGTCGAGCAACTCGGCCGCCCCGGCCCCCACCGCGGCCTCCTGGTAGGCGCACGCGGCCTCGGCGCCCCGGCCGGCGTTGGCCAGGGCCGCGGCGAGCCGGGCGCGGAGCGCGCGACCCTCGTCGTCGTCGGCCGGGCGCAGCTCGACCACACGGCGGTAGAGTTTTGCCGCGCGGTCGAAAGCGAGCGCGTCGACGGCTTTCTCGGCGGCCTTCTGGAAGTACCGCGCAGCCTTCACCGGCTGGCCCGCCTCCTCGAGGTGGATGGCCAGAGTCTCCGGGTCGGCCGCCTCCGATTCCTCGAGCACCTCCGCCAGTTTCCGGTTCCAGGACGCGCGATCCGCGTCTGATAGTCGCCGCACCACCGTCTCACGAATCCGGTCGTGGTACGCCTCCACCTCGTCCAGGATGCCCGTCCCCTTCCCCCGCACGAGGCTCTCGGCCCGTAGCAGGGCTAGCGAGTCGAACCCGTCGGAGCCGAGGCCGGCGGCGCGGCAGGCGGCGCCCTGGCGGATCGGGCGGCCGGCCACCGCGATCGCCTCCAGGAGCCGCCTCGGCTTCGGTGGCAGCGACAGGACCCGCCGCCAGAGCACCTCGTCGAGACTCACCCCGCAGGCCGGTGCCAGACTCTCGCTCAGCTCGCCGCCCCCGGTGAGGTAACGCGTTAGCTCGTTAACGAAATAGGGGCTGCCGCCCGACTCCCGGGCGACCATCTCCACAAGCTCGTCCGGGACTTCGACCGCCCGGGCGAGGAGCAGCCGGGCCAGTTCGCGCGTCTCATCGGGGGGCATCGCGTCGACCGGCACCTCGCGCCGCGCGAAGACAGCCCCGCCGTCCTCGCCGCTGGCCATCAGCCGGGCCAGGCACGGGCTGAGCCGCGCGTACTCGCTACGGTAGCAGCAGATCAGCAGCAGCAGCGGCGCGTCGGGAGGGCGAAGCAGTTCCGAAAGCAGCTCGGCGCTGTCGAGGTCCCCCCACTGCAGGTCGTCGATGTAGAGTACCAGCGGCCGGCGGTCGCTGATCCGGGCCAGCAATTCCCTTAAGGCGGCGAAGGCACGCCGCCGCAGTTCCTGAGGGTCGGGCGCCTCGAAGCCCCGCTGGGGCGCCCCGGCCACCGCCTCGACCCGCGTCAGCACCGCGAAGACCCGCGCCAGCGCCGCGATGTCGCGCGGCAGCATCACCTCGGCCTGCAGGCGGGGAAGCCGCCGAAGGTAGCGACTGAGCGAATCGATCAGTGCGTCGAGCGCCTTGTAGGCGACCGTCTCCTGCTCGAAGCAGCGGCCCTCGAGGATCACGGCACGGTCGCCCGCCGCCAGGTCTTCGAGGAAGTGGTGAACGAGCGAGCTCTTCCCCGACCCCGATAGCCCGTGCACGAAGACGGCCGTCGTCTCACCCCGGAGCATCGCTTCGAAGGCCTCCGCAAGCGCGGCCAACTGCGGCTTCCTCCCCAGGAAGAGCCGTCGCGGGTGGCCCGGCCCGCCGCGGGCGGCCGCGTGGCCGGTGTCGGTCGCCCCGAGCCTGCGCAGGACGTCCTCGCCCGTCGGCCGCTCTTCGGGGGCGCGCCGGAGCAGGTCCACGCACAGCGCGGCCAGGTCATCAGGCAGGTCCGCGGCCAGGTTGCGCGGGTCCGGGGCGTCGGTCGTTTGCCTCCGGGCCATCACGTCCAGGCGCGTCCCCACGAAGGGGTGCTGGCCGGTCAGGGCCCGGAAAAGCATCACTCCCACGCTGTACCAGTCGCTCGCCGGCGAAAGAGGCCGGCCGGTTGACTGTTCGGGCGACATGTAGGTAACCGTACCTTCCGTCAGCCGTTCGGTCGCCTGGGGATCGTCCTGCTGCTTCAGCTCAATCGCCACACCGAAGTCGAGGATGACCACGCGCCCCCGCGTGTCGACCATGACGTTCGACGGTTTGAGGTCGCGGTGCAGTTTGCCCATCGCGTGCAGGGCGACCAGCCCTCCGGCCAGTTGACTCAGCACGGAGCGAAGCCGGACGAGGTCGAGCCCAGCGGGAGTTGGCGTCCCGGCCGCCCCGCTCGGGTCATGCTTGGTGCCGGGGTCGGTCGTGACCGGCTGGCGCCCCGTCGTCCCGTCGGCGGTCCCGTCCGAACCACCCGGCATGCTCAGGCCGCGGTCGGAGCCGGCCTCGGTCGTTGTTTCGGGCGTCGGGCG
>JBLNAC010000095.1:0-7988 GCA_050259155.1 Syntrophothermus sp. | reverse complement strand
GGGTGGAGCGAAGCGGAACCTGATCACTGGCGAAGCGGTCAGGCGTACCGGCTCAGGAGTACCGCTCCACGACGCCGTCGGCGATCATCGCGAAGAGCTGACGCTCCTCATCCGTGAAGTCGGGCTCCTCGAGGATCCGCTTGGCGCGGGTGATTCCCTCTCGCGCGCGATCGCGCACCTCGTCGAGGACCGGGGTTGCCGCGATCCGGTCGCAGAGCGCCTCCGCCGCATCCTGGTCGATCCCGCGGAGGTCCGTGCCCTCGATCACACGGTCGGCCCTGCGCGCGAGGATCAGCGGCAGCGTCACCGTGCCGTCGAGCAGGTCGGTCCCGCGAGCCTTGCCGGTTCGCTCGGCCGGCCCGGTGACGTCGAGCACGTCGTCGAGCAGCTGGAAGGCCAGCCCCACCTCGGCGCCGAAGCGCCGCAGGTGCTCGTCGTCGTACCCGAGCAGGCAGGCGCACTCGAACAGCGTCCCGGTCTTCAGCCGGCAGCGCTCGAGATAGCGCCGCTCCGAGACCGAGAGGTCGAAGGCATCCTGGCGCTGGGCGAGCTCCCCCCGGGCGAGGGATACGGAGGCGTCGGCGAGCAGCTTCACCGCGCGGGCGTCGCCGGCGTCGGCGAGGAGCGCGAAGGCGCGCGAGAGGAGCAGGTCTCCCGTCGCGAGGGCGCGCTCTTGTTGCTGTACCCCCGGCGCGCGGGGGCGGCCCCCCCGGGTGGCCGCCGCGACCGTGGGGGCGCCGCGGCGCAGCGGCGCGTCGTCGAGGACGTCGTCGTGGACCAGCGTCGCCATGTGGACCAGCTCGATCGCGCTCGCCGCCCGGACCGCCTCCGCGCCTCCCGCCTCGCCGGCGCAGATCAGCACCAGCATCGGCCGCAGCCGCTTCCCGCCGGCGGCCAGGGTCGCCGCCGCGTCGGCGCCCAGCAGCTCGCCGTGCCCGCCGACCTGCTCGCGGAGGACGTCCTCGACCTCGGCCATCCGCGCCGGCAGCCACCGGCTCGAGGCATCGAACACCGCGGTCACCGGCGGCGGCACCGCCGAGGGCCTCGTCATCTCCGCCTCACCCGAGGCGCGGCCCGCGGGCGCCGCTGTGGATCGCGATGATGCCGCCGGCGAGCACCGTGTAGCGGATCCCCTCGAAGCCGGCGCGGTGCATCCGCTCCGCCAGGCCGCGCGGACTCGGGAAGCTCCGCACCGACTCGGGCAGGTACGAGTACGCCTCCGGGTCGTCAGAGAAGGCGCCCAGACGGGGGACGATCCGGTCGAACCAGAGAGAGAAGAACCAGGACAGGGGCGGCCGGGTCGGCCTCGTGATCTCGAGGATCACGAGGCGGCCGCCGGGCTTGAGGACCCGCGCCATCTCGCGCAGGCCCCGGTCCAGGTCGGCCAGGTTGCGGACGCCGAATCCGACGGTGACGGCGTCGAAGCGACCGTCGTCGTAGGGGAGCGTCAGCGCGTCGGCCCACTCGAAGCGGACCCCGCCGGCGCCGCGCTCTGCGGCCTTCTCGCGGGCCAGGTCCAGCATCGGCTCGGAGAAGTCGCAGCCGACCACCCGCCCCTCGGGCATCACCCTGGCCGCGAGCTCGAGGGCGAGGTCGCCGGTGCCGCAGCAGACGTCGAGCGCGGAGTCGCCCGGCGAGAGCTCCGCCCGGTCGGCCGCCCGCTCGCGCCAGCGGTGGTGCAGGCCGGCGGTCATCACCGAGTTGAGCGCGTCGTAGCGGCTCGCCACCCGGTCGAACATGCGGTTGACCTGCCCCGCGAAGTCGGGGGACTGACGGTTGTCGTTGATGGTGTCCATCGATGGACCCCCTTGTGTCGCGCCCCGCCGGCGCGGGCGCTAATGGAGAGACGAGAGGAAGTCGGCGAGCTCTTCCAGCTTCTTCTGCGGCAATTCGCGGAAGGAAGGCATGATACCCGGGCCGATTTCCACCGAGCGGATGATCGCGGCGCGGGGGATGCGGGCGCCGATGTGGGTCAGTTCGGGCCCGGGCCCGTTGTTGCCGTTCTCACCGATCTTGTGGCAGGCGAGGCAGCCCGCGCCGGCGACGACCTCCTTGCCGGCTTCGTACTGCTTGGCCACCTTCATGTCGATCTCGGTCGGGGGCCCGGCGACGGCGCCGGCGTAGGTCAGGTACCCCATCGCCAGGATCGTCAGGCAGCCCGCGGTGGTCGCCAGCGGCCGCCGGTCCGGCCGCCGCTCGGGATTGCGGTCGTAGAAGGGCAGCAGGATCAGCAGGATGATGCAGACGGTCGGGATCCCGATCGTCGCGATCGGAACCAGCTCCGGCGGTTTGATCACGCGCAGGAGCTCGAAGAGGAAGAAGAAGTACCACTCGGGGCGCGGGGTGTAGGTGGTCGACGTCGGATCCGCCTTCGGCCCCTGCTCGGCGCCGAGGATGATCGACATCGCGATGATCACGGCGACGACGATCAGCGCCATCACCGAGTCCTTGAGCACCGCGTAGGGGAAGAACGGCTTCCCCTTCTTCTTCAGCAGCTCGTATTCCTCGAGGTAGGCCTGCTTATCGCGGGGCTTCACGCGTTCGACCCTCCGTTGGAGGAGGGTGCCGCCCCGTTGCCGCCGACGCCGGCGTCGAGCTGGGAGACCGGCTCGGCGATCTTCGGCTTCTCGGTCTTGACCCAGGGCGGTGCGGTGGTGCCGAGCTTGACGACCAGGTACAGGTGGGCGCCGATCAGGGCGATGATCGCGCCCGGCACCAGGAGCATGTGGATCGCGTAGAAGCGGGACAGCGTCGTCGCCCCGAGCTCGGGCCCGGCGCGCAGGAAGTCACTCAGATAGGGGCCGAGGATCGGGGCGGTGCCATTGATGTTGATGCCGACGATCGAGGCCCAGTAGGAGCGCTGGTCGAAGGGCAGCAGGTAGCCGGTGAAGGCCATCGTCATCGTCAGGATCAGGAGCACGACCCCGATCACCCAGTTCAGCTCGCGCGGGTACTTGTAGGCGCCGAAGAAGAAGGTGCGCCCCATGTGGAGGAAGATCAGGATCACCATCAGGCTGGAGCCCCACTTGTGCATGCCGTGGACCAGCTGCCCGAGCGGGACGTCGTTGTTGATGTGGGAGATCGAGGCGTAGGCCTGGGTGACAGATGGCGTGTAGAACATCGCCAGGAAGACGCCGGTGACCGCCTGGACGATGAAGGCGAAGAGCGTCGCCGAGCCGAGCGTGTAGAACCAGTTGGTGCCCTTCGGCACCTTCCGGTAGAGCATCCCGGTGAGCAAGCCGCTGGCTCCGGTGCGCTGGTCGACCCAGGCGACGACGTGGTGTGGAGCTTCCTTGGCCTGCGCTTCGAACCGCTCGCCGTGCGTCGGTCGCTCCGGCGGGGCCTTGAGGTCGGCCGGCGCCGGGCCTTTCGGGGTGGCGGTCGTGCCCGGCTTTGCCGGCTTGCGGAGGGGCGGGGGGACGACGAAGTCCGGGACCTTTGGTGGGCGCAGTCTCGGCATCAGGGCGGTGGGAAGGTCGAGGGACGCGGCGGGTACAGGAATTCCCAGATGCCGCCGGTGAACTCGCCGGGATCGCGGGCGCGCACCGGTTCCATCTGGTTGGTGACGCTGTAGCGCGGGCCGAGCTCTACCTGGCCGTTGCGGACGCGGGTCTGGAACTGGTCGAGCGGGCGCACCGGCGGTCCGCCGATGCGCTTGCCCTGGAAGTCGTAGACGCCGCCGTGGCAGGGGCAGATGAAGTTGCCCGCGGCCTCGACGAAGCGGACCGGGCAGCCGAGGTGGGCGCAGCGGTTGGAGACGGCGACGAACTTGCCGGGTTCTTCTTCCAGTTCGGCCGAGCTGCGCCGCACGTAGGCGACGGTCTTGCCGGCGTCGCCGATCCCCTCGGTTTCGGTGAAGATGACCTGCCGGTAGGTGTCTTCGACGAAGTCGCTGGTCGGGCCGACCGCCTCCCAGCGCTCGCGGCCGCGGTGGAAGATCGGCGCCACCGCGAAGCCGACGGCGGGCAGGATGATCGCCGCGCCGGCGACCCCGCCCAGCGCCTGGGCGGCGACCGTGAAGGCGCGGCGGCGGGTCATCGACTCCCCCTCGAAGTAGCCGGGGGGGTCGGGCTGCACCCGCTCCTTGGGGGGCTCCTCGGCCCCGTTCAGCTTGTCCGATCTGTCTGGTGCCACGGTCGGTTCGGTCTCGCCCGGCGCAGTCTATTAACTCGGCGGAACGACCGGGTCACCGCCCGGCGACCGCGCGGGCGGCCTCGGTCCAGAGCGCCGGGACCTCGTCCTCCCGTCCCTCGGCGTGGAGGCGCGCGCAGCTCCCGATCAGCTCCGCCAGGATGGCGACGGCCGCGGTGTCCCCCAGCGCCGCGAGGCGGTCGAGGCCGAGCGCGTACAGATAGTCCCCGGCGAGCAGGCCGAGGTCCACGTCGTGGCCGGCAAGGAGCCTCGCCTCCCCGTAGTGCAGGAGATAGCCCTCGCGCACGGCCTCCATCACCAGCGCGTACTCGGCCGGCGCCGCCGCCGCGCGAGGCCCGGCGGCGACCAGCGCGCCGAGCCTGGGGGCCGCCGCCGGCTCGACGACGTGCGGCGAGATCGGCGTCTCCTCGGCCCGCAGCTGGGCCGCCAGGTTCCGCAGGGCTTCCTCCGGCCTCACGCCTGCGCCTCGGCGAGCGAGTCGGCGGTCGCCTCCAGGGTGCGGTCGACGGTGTCCTCGTCGTGCGCGAGGGAGACGAACCAGGCCTCGAACTGGGAGGGCGGCGGATAGACGCCGCGGTCGAGCATCGCGTTGCAGAAGCGGGCGTGGGCGGTGGTGTCGCAGGCGCTCGCGCCGGCGAAGTCCCGCACCGGCTCGGGACTGAAGAAGAGGGTGACGAGGCCGGGCGCCGACGCCACTTGCAGCGGCCGCTCCGCGGCCAGCTCGGCGAAGCCGGCGGCGAGGCGCTCGGTCAGCTCGCCGAGCCGGTCGTAGGCGCGCGCGTCGAGTCGGGCCAGGGTGGCGAGCCCCGCCGCGACCGCGAGTGGGTTGCCGGAGAGCGTGCCCGCCTGGTACACGTCGCCGGCCGGCGCGATCCGCTCCATCGCCTCGCGCGGCCCCCCGAAGGCAGCCGCCGGCAGGCCGCCGCCGAGCACCTTGCCCATCACGGTCAGGTCGGGCTCGACGCCGTAGAGCCCCTGGGCGCCGCCGCGGCCGACCCGGAAGCCGGTGATCACCTCGTCGAAGACGAGCAGCGCCCCGGCGGCCAGGGTCGACTCGCGGAGGAACTCGAGAAAGCCTTCCTCGGGGAGGACCACGCCCATGTTGGCGGCGATCGGCTCGGCCAGCAGCGCCGCCACCTCATGCTCGGAGAGCGCGCGCTCGACCGCGTCGCGGTCGTTCCAGGGGACGACGATCGTTCCCGCCGCCTGCGCCGCCGTCACCCCCGGGCTGGCCGGGACGCCCAGGGTCGCCAGCCCCGAGCCGGCGTCGGCGAGCAGCCCGTCGGAGTGGCCGTGGTAGGCGCCGGCGAACTTGACGACGACCTCGCGGCCGCTGATCGCCCGCGCCAGGCGCACCGCCCCCATCGCCGCCTCGGTCCCCGAGCTCGTCATCCGCACCATCTCGACCGAGGGCATGCGGGCGGTGATCTCCTCCGCCAGCGCCACCTCGCCCGCGGTCGCGGCGCCGAAGCTGGTGCCGCGCCTGGCCGCTTCGATCACCGCCGAGATCACGGCCGGATCCGCGTGCCCGAGGATCAGCGGCCCCCAGGAGCCGACCCAGTCCAGGTAGCGGCGACCGTCGACGTCGACCAGCTCGCAGCCCTCGCCTCGCTCGATGAAGATCGGGTCGCGGCCGATCTGCCGCATCGCCCGCACCGGCGAGTTGACGCCGCCGGGAAGGACCTTCAGGGCCTCCGCGTAGAGACCCTCGGGCTCAGGAATGAGCCGCCTCCCATTCGGCGTAGTCCTCGGTGAAGTAGCGAAGGCGGATCTTCTTGTACTCGGTGGAGGAGTAGAGGGTGGCGCGGTCCTCGGGCCCGATCTGACATGCCTCCGCGATCGAGTCGAGGATCGCGTCGCACTCCTCCTTGGAGCGGCCGTGCGCCATGGTGAAGACGCTGTAGGGCCAGTCGGGGTAGGTCGGGCGGCGGTAGCAGTGGGAGATGCCGCGGAAGGAGGCCATGCGGGCGCCGACCTCCATCACGTCCTCCTCGGGCACCCGCCAGACGCCCATCCCGTTGGCGGAGAAGCCCGCCCGGCGGTGGAAGAGGATCGCGGCGACCCGGCGCAGGATCTTGCGGTCGATCATCTCCCGCAGCCGGTCCAGCATCTCCTCGGTGGAGATGCCGAGCTCCGTGGCGGCCGCGTCGTAGGGCCGCTCGACCGCCTCCATCGGTCCCTGGAGCGCCTTGATCAGGGCGACGTCGTCGGCGTCGTAGGGCTGCGGCTCGAGCTCGCGTGGCGGCACCGCTTCCGCCGCGGCCGCGAGGGCCTCCGTCCCCTTCTCCATCTCCAGGTTCATGTTGATCTTGAACAGGGCCAGCGTCGGCAGCTCGCGCATCGACTCGGCGCCCGTCTCCTCCCTCAGCGCCGCCAGCGTCCCGCTCAGGCCGAGCCTGGAGTCCGGCGGCGTGGCGATCGTGAACCAGAGGTTGAACTCGTGGGTCCGCAGGTAGTTGTGCGATACGCCGGGGTGGGCGTTGATCGCCTTCGCCGCCCGCTGTGGGTTCTCCGGGTCGACCTTCGCCGCCACCAGCATCGACTCGTAGCCGAGCGCGCGGGTGTCGAAGATCGGCGTGATTTCGCGGATGATGCGACCGTCGATAAGGCGCCGGGTGCGGCCGATCACGTCGTCGAGCTCGAGGCCGGCCTCGGCCGCGACGAGCGCGAAGGGCTCGGGGTCGAGGGGGAAGCTCGACTGCAGGAGGTTCATCAGCCGCCGGTCGGTCTCGTCGAGCGGGATCGCCGAGCCGCCCTTGCGGGTGCGGGCCTTCGATTGGGGAGCCCTCACAGCCACGTCGCGGCCTCCTTCGCGTAGTAGGTGACGATCGCGTCGGCGCCGGCGCGACGGATCGCGGTCAGCGTCTCCAGCGCGGCCGCGCGCTCGTCGAGCCAGCCGTTGGCCGCGGCCGCCTTCAGCATCGAGTACTCGCCGGAGACCTGGTAGGCCGCGACAGGGGCGCCGGTCGCGTCCTTTACCCGGCGCACCACGTCGAGGAACGGGGTCGCCGGCTTCACCATCACTACGTCGGCGCCCTCTTCGAGATCGAGCATCGCCTCGCGCACGGCCTCGGCGGCGTTCGCCGGGTCCATCTGGTACCCGCGCCTGTCGCCGAACGACGGCGTCGAGTCGGCGGCGTCGCGGAACGGCCCGTAGAAGGCCGACGCGTACTTGGCGCTGTAGGCGACGATCGGCACACCGCTGTGGCCCTCCTCGTCGAGCTGATGGCGGATCGCGCCGACGCGGCCGTCCATCATGTCGCTCGGCGCGACGGCGTCGGCGCCGGCGTCGGCGTGGGAGATCGCCGTTTTCGCCAGCAGCTCGACCGAGAGGTCGTTGTCGACCTCCTGGGAGCCCTCGCGGAAGACGCCGCAATGGCCGTGCGAGGTGTACTCGCAGAGGCAGACGTCGGTGACGACGACGAGGTCCGGGTGAGCCTCCTTCAGCGCCCGCACCGCCATCTGCACGATCCCCTCGTCGTCATAGGCGCCGGTCCCGACCTCGTCCTTCGAGCCCGGGATGCCGAACAGCAGGACGGCGCCGATCCCCGCCGCCGCCGCCTCGCCCGCCTCCTCGACCAGGTTCGAGATCGAGAGGCGCTCGACCCCCGGCATCGACGGCACCGGCTTCCGCACCCCCTCGCCGGCGGCGGCGAACAGGGGCTGGACCAGGTGGGCGGGGCTGAGCTCGGTTTCGCGGACCAGCGAGCGAAGCGTCTCGTTGCGGCGCATGCGGCGCATGCGGGTCGCGGGAAAGGGCATGGGCCGATTCTAGGGTTCGGGGGCCCTCCCTACCGGACGCGCTCGCTTCGCTCGCGCTCGAGTGTCCGTACGGG
>JBLNAC010000094.1:0-3034 GCA_050259155.1 Syntrophothermus sp. | reverse complement strand
CGCCGGGGACCGACTGGAACAGGTCCCGCGAGATCGACGCGACGATCGGCACGACCATGATCGTCAGGATCAGGCTCGCGGTGAACACGCTGAGCCCGGTCGTTTCCTGGGAGCCGAAGATCGGGATGAACCCCAGGGTCCCGTGCAGGAACGGCTCGACCTTCGACTGCACGAACGGGGCCAGGATCAGGAGGCCCCAGAAGCCGAGGATGACGCTCGGGATCGCCGCCAGCATCTCGACCAGCGGCCCGATCACCGCGGCCACGCCCTTCGGAGCCAGGAAGGTGAGGAACAGCGCGATCGCGATCGCGATCGGGGCGCCGAGCAGGAGGGCGAAGCTCGAGGTCACGAGCGTGCCGAACAGGAGCGAGCCGGCGCCGAACACGGCGAAGTTCGGCTGCCAGGTCGTTTCGTAGACGAAGGCGAAGCCGAACTTGGAGATCGCGGGCTGGGCGCCGTGGACGATCTGATAGCCGACGAGGACGATGACCGCGCCGGCCAGCAGCGCCGCGAGGAGGCAGATCGCGAAGAGCAGCCGGTCGCCGAGTTGGTCCGCCCGCTTCCGGCGCGAGCTGGTGCGCCGCGCACGCGAGCCTGGCGAGACGGAGGTCGCTGCGGAGGACATCGGCGCCAGCGTAGAGGAGTTACACCGAGTTCAGCCTCACACACCCGAAATTTTCACAGAATCGACACAACTGCCCGCACGTCTTTCACACTTCTGCTACATCGTCGTAACACACATATCTTTCACGGGATTGACACAACTCTTCATCGACCGCTCGGCAAATCTACGCGCGTCAAACTCTCCGAAAGGACTTCCACTTGATGCGCAAAAGGTTGCTCGTTCTCGCTATCTCGGCGATGGCAATGTTCGGCGCCTCGGCAGCCGTCGCCGCCGCAACGGCCTCGGCCATCACGGGCGCCGGCTCCACCCTCGTCGCTCCGCTCATGGCGAACTGGATCGCCACCTTCGAAGTGAAGGAAGGCATCTCGGTCAAATACGCCGCCGTCGGATCGGGCACCGGAATCGCCCAGATCACGGCTCGGACCGTCGACTTCGGCGCCTCCGACGCACCGCTGACTCCCGAACAGGCGTCGGCATGCAACAACTGCGTCCAGATCCCCTGGGCCCTCTCGGCCACCGGGGTGGGGTTCAACATTCCCGGCGTCAAGAAGCTGAGCCTTACGGGCAGCATCCTGGCGGGCATCTACTTCGGTCGCATCACCAACTGGAACGACCCGAAGATCAAGAAGGTCAACAAGGGCGTGAAGCTGCCCAACCTCAAGATCACCCCGGTGTTCCGCAGCGACGGCTCCGGCGACACCTACGCCTTCACCAACTACCTCTCTAAGGTCAGCCCGGCCTGGAAGAGCGAAGTCGGGTACGCGACCACGGTCGGCTTCAAAGCCGGCGTCGGCGCCAAAGGCAACTCCGGCGTGACCGCAACGGTGGTGAAAACGCCAGGCGCCATCGGCTACATCTCGGCCTACTACCTGCTCGCCGCCCGCCTCCCGGCCGCGGCGATCCAGAACAAGGCCGGCAAGTTCACCGTGCCTAACCTGAAGAACATCGAAAGCGCCGCCGCTTACGTCAAGAAGCTGCCGGCGAGCAACACCATCAGCATCACGAACCCGCCGAAGAAGCAGAAGATCGCCTACCCGATCTCCACCTTCACGTACGCCGTCGTCCCTCGCGACGCTCCCAACAAGGGCGATGTGCAGAAGTTCGTGAAGTACTGCGTCACACTCGGTGGCAAGTACGGCGCGGCGCTCGACTTCGCGCCGCTCCCGAAGGTCGTGAAGAACGCGGCCATCGCGGCGGTCGGCTCGCTCTAGAGCGGTCGCACCGCGACACGGAGGTCTCTCCACCGGCGTCGGGCCTGCGGGCCCGGCGCCGGTTTCGTCGAGCGGACCCGCGGGCCCGGCGCGGGTTGCGGTTGAGCGGGCCGGCCGCACGCCAGGCGGCGGCTTCGCACTCGATCCCGACTAGGCGAAAGCGCGCGCGGCACGGCGGCGCAGGTCGCCGTTCAGCATCGCGGTGACCTCGCTCGGCGTCCTGCCGGCGCTGGGGATCGCGTCGCCGACCAGGCCGGCCGCTCGGAAGCCGTAGAGCGGGGCGTCGAAGCCGAGGTCGCGGACCCTGCGGACGAGCTTGACGGCACCCGGGGTATCGGCGGCCGGTCCGCAGAGGACGATCGCGGTCGGGTCCAGGGCCGCGAGGGCGCGGGCGAGACGCTGGTCGCCCAGCTCGTCGGAGAGGACGAGGACGCGGAACCCGGCGCGGCGCAGCGCCAGGTCGAGCGCCTGGGCGTGCACCTCCTCGGCATCCCGGCCGCGATTGGAGTCGAGCAGAAGGATCCCCGCCGGGCGCGAGGCGCCGGGGGCGAGGCGCCGGGCGCCGTGCAGCCAGCCCGTCGCCCAGCGGGCCGCGAACTCGAGCTCCGCCTCGCGCTCGGGGTCGGCGGCAAGGGTGTCGATCGCCGGCAGCAGCAGCTCCTCGATCGTCCGCTCCAGCGGCCGCAGCGCGAGGCTCTGCTCGACCGCGCGGTCGGCGGCGGCCTCGTCGAAGCTCTCCAGCGCCGCCAGCAGCCCGTTGCCGTCGGCGGGCGCGGCCTGCCGCTGCCGGGCGAGCTCGATCGCCGAGGAGATGTTGCCGGTTTCGGCGAGGGCGTCGCGGAGCGTCTGCAGCTCGACCAGCTCGTAGTTCCGGTGGTTGCCGGCGGTGCGGCGCGGTTGCGGGTACCCGTAGCGGCGCTCCCAGCTGCGCAGCGTGTTGGGGCTGACGCCGAGGACTTCGGCGGCGGCATTTGTGCGGATGCCCGGCATTTGCGGAGATTTTGCCAGCCGAGCACCGGGTTTACACCGGTTATGGACAGATTTCCGGGATCTGTCAGCGATCTTGCACAGCCTCGAGCGCCCCCACGCCGACCGGCTGACCCACCGCCCGCGCCCGCCACAGCGCCGCATCGGCCTTGTGGAGGAGGACGTCGGCGTCGGCCCCGTGCTCCGGACAGGCGACGACGCCGGCGGCGAC
>JBLNAC010000093.1:0-2629 GCA_050259155.1 Syntrophothermus sp. | reverse complement strand
ACTAACTGGCGGCGTCCGGCGATCCCGGCGCGGGGTCGGGGGGCTCGCTCTCGCCCGACTGCCGCCCTCGCCACCAGGCGAGGACGGCGGCGACGACCATCACGATCACCGCCGCGTTGATCGCCAGGTCGGCCAGGTTCATCGAGTTCGAGCGGTCGGTCAGCTTCAGCCAGTCGATGACGCCGCCCCGCAGCGGCGCTGGCTCCCGCAGCAGCCGGTCGAGGAGGTTGCCGATCGCGCCCCCCAGCATCAGGCCGACGACGAGCGCGGCGGCGGTGGAGACGACCCGGGTCGCGACGGCCGCGAGCGCCGCGACCGCGACGATCGCGAAGACGGAGATGAGGACGGTGTGGCCCGGCAGGATGTCGTTCGGGCCGGCGAAGTTGCGGTAGAGCTCGAAGCTGACCAGGCCGCCGAGGATCTCGATCCGTTCGTGGCCCGAGAGGAGCTGGGTGGCGGCGACCTTGGTGGCCGCGTCGAGGAGGACGACCGCGCCGGCGACGGCGGCGATCAGGCGCAGCCGGTTGCCCTCCGGCGCGATGCGGGCCCGGAGCGGGCTCCTCGGAGCGGGCGGGGCGGTGGAAGCCACCTCCGGATGATCGCCTAAACGGCCCGCGTCCCGGCCGAGGCGGCGCCCGCGCGCCGATCGTCGTCCGCTGCGGACCTCACCTGAAGCGGAAGCTGGTCAGGTCCTGGCCGAAGGTGGGGTTGAAGACGACTTCGTCGAGGTCGATCGCGCTGGAGACGAACGTGGTGGCCGGGAGGCTGCCGTAGGGCGCCCAGGGGGCCAGTTCCATGTAGCTGCGGTCGAGGGCGGCGTATTCGCCTTCCTGTCGCGGGCCGAGCGCCTCCGAGCCGAGGCGGGAGAGCTTCCGGTCGAGCGCAGGGTCGTCGATCTGCGCCCAGTTCGTGTTGTTGGTCGGGGCGATGCTCTCGCCCGCCAGCAGCGGCTGGAAGAAGTCGTTGGGATGCGGATAGTCCGCGGACCAGTTGCCCCAGCCGGTGTCGAGGTCCGGGGTCGAGGTGTTGGAGGCGATCACGAAGTAGTTGTCGGGGTTGACGATCTTCAGCTTCACGTCGAAGCCGAGTTCCCCGAGCACGCCCGCGTAGTACTCGCCCGCTTCGTCGTTGGGGCTTTCGCTGTCGGTCCACACCGTTATCTCCCGGTCCGCCGGGTCCGCGGCCGCGATCAGCCGCTTCGCCTTCGCCATGTCGTGGGGGTAGAGGTCCAGCTTCCGGTGTCCCGGCATTCCCGGCGGCAGGATCTGCTGGCCGGGCACCAGCAGTCCGGCGTAGATCCGTTCCAGCGCCGCCGGCTGGATCGCGTAGTTGACGGCCCGTCGCACCCTGGGGTCGTCGAACGGGGGCCGGCTCGTGTTCATCCAGAAGTAGTAGGTGTTGACCTGGGGCTCGAGGCGGAACTGGGTGCCTTCGAAGCGGTCGCGGACCGATGCCAGACTGTCGGCGGGGGGCGAGTTCTGCATCCAGTCGACTCGGCCCTGTTCGACGTCCGCGACCTCGGTCGAGGGGTTGCGGACGACGGTGACGTCGATCCTGTCGACGTGGCCGCTGGGGATCTGCGGCATCAGCTTCGCGTTGTTCTTCGCCCAGACCGGGTTGCGCCTGTATTCCCAGCCCCGGCCGGGCTGCGACCTGGTGATCACGTACGGGCCGGTGGCGGGCGGGGGGGAGGCGGTCATGTCTTCGGCCGGGGTGGCCGGGGGGACAGGGGCGACGAAGAGCATCGCGAGCTCGTTGCTGAAGGTGCCCCGCGGCCGCCTCAGGTGGATCACGATCCGGCCGGTCCGGTCGTCGGCTTCGATCCCCGGGATCCCGCCGCGCCCGGTCGCGGCGAAGCGTTCGGCGCCGACGATGTCGGTGAAGAAGGGGGAGCCGCCGGAGTTGAGCTCGAAGGCGCGTTCGACGGCGTGGGTGAAGTCGGAGGCGCGCACGGGGGTGCCATCTGAGTAGCGCAGTCCGTCGCGCAGGTAGAGCGTGTAGGTGCGGCCGCCGTCGCTGATCTTCGGGAGCGCCCTGGCGAGCCCGGGGACCACCCGGCTGCCGGCCTCTCCGGAGGCGTGGGCGTAGGTCAGCAACGGGATGTAGGTGTCGTAGAGCGCCGTATAGCCTTCGATGTCGTAGGCCAGCGCCGGGTCGAGGTAGGCGGGGAACGAGCCGTAGGCGACGCGCAGCGTCCCGCCCTCGCCGCCGCTCGAGGAGCCGCCGCAGCCGCCGAGGAGGAGCGCCGAGGAGGCGATCGCGATCGCGACGATGGAAGCGGCAAGCCGGCGCATGACCCCAGCGGCGCCTCGGCGCGGGAGGGGCGGGGCTTGAATCCTGCAACTTCCCTGGCAGGGGGCCCGGCGATCAGCCGGCCGCGGCTCCGCCGCGCGCCGCGCGCCTCTGCCGCATCTCCCGGCTGTGGGCCTTCGCGTCCTCGTAGCTGGACCTGACCAGGGCCTTGCCGCCGCTCCAGCCGAACACCCAGGAGACGAGGATGACGGCGAAGGCGACGTCCCAGGCGGAGATGACGAGCTGCTGGGAGATCGAGTAGGCCGTCGCGGTCGAGGCGTCGGTCGAGCCCGAGAGGGCCGCCGTGTTCAGCGCCTGGGTGACCCCGACCCCGCCC
>JBLNAC010000092.1:0-5054 GCA_050259155.1 Syntrophothermus sp. | reverse complement strand
CAGTGTAGGGATCGCCGATGTGGCGTCATCGCTACCGTTTTCGAATGCTCAGGCCTGCAAAGCACGCCGCCCTGGCCTCCGCCTCCTGCCTCGCGCTGCTCTCGCTGCTGGCCACGCTGGTCGTTCTCAGCGATCCCCTCGAGCATGCCGACGCGAGCGCGCTCGGATGGTTCGCGCAATACGAGGCCTCGGCTCTGGGCTCGCTGGCAACCACGATCACGTTCTTCGCCGAGCCGATCCCGCTGCTGATCGCGCTGACCGCGATCTGCGCCTACGGATTGCGGCGAGAGCGGCGGCTCGAGGCAGCCGCCGCGGTCCTCGTCGTGGTCGGGGCCAACATCACCACCCAGGTCCTCAAGTACGCCCTCTCGCACCCGCGATTGCAGGCGGTGCTACCGCACGAGCCCGACCTGACCACCTTCCCGAGCGGCCACGTCACCGCCGCCGCCTCGATCGTGATCGCGCTGGCGTGGGTCGTCCCGGCACGCCGGCGCCGGCTCGCGCTGACCTGGGGGTCGGCATTCGTCGTCGCCGTCGGCCTCTCCGTCCTGGTCCTCGAATGGCACTTCCCGACCGACGTCGCCGGGGCGATCCTGGTCGCCCTGGCCTGGGGCTTCGGCGTCCTCGCCCTCTACCTCGTGCTCCGCGACGGGCCCCCGGGCCTGCTCCTGCCGGGGCGGCGCGGTCGGGCGCCTTCCCGCCGCGGGTCCGAGACCGGCGCTCCCGCCTCCTGAGGCGCGCCTTGCCGCCGCGGGCTGTCCGGCCTTCGCGATGCGGCGGGGCGGGATAATGCGGTGCCCGCCCCCTGCCGATAGTCCGTCCACGCGAATCACCGGGCCCGGGCTCGGGTTGACTGAGAGCCAGTGATCAGGAGCAAAGCCACGGACGTAGGCCTCGGCCGCGCGGCGACAGCCACGCGGCGGAGCCTGCGCGCGGCTGCCCTGGCGGCCGTCGTGACCCTCGCCCTGCTCGCCCCGTCGACGGCCGGCGCCGCGGTGACGCTGCCCAGCGGTTTCCACGACGAAACGGTGTTCAGCGGGCTGACCAAGCCGACGGTCGTCCGCTTCGCTCCCGACGGCCGTGTCTTCGTCGCCCAGCTCGGCGGCAAGATCTGGGTCTACGACAGCCTCTCCGACACGGAACCGGAACTCTTCGCCGACCTCTCGAAACCGGTCTACGACTTCGCCGATCACGGCCTGCTGGGGCTGGCGCTCGATCCGAGGTTCGACCAGGGCCGCCCCTACGTCTACGCGCTCTACACCTTCAACCACGAGCTCGAAGACCCCGGCACGCAGACCCCGCTGGTCAGCGATCCGAAGGCGGAAACACCCCGCTGGAGCTCGAAAGGCCCCGGTTACGAAAACGACCGCTGCCCCGAAGGCGAAGAAGCCGAGAACGAAGAAATCGCCCAGGAAAAACTCGGCTGCGAGGTCAGCGGCCTGCTCGTGCGCCTGACCGCGTCGGGCGGCCACGCGGTGCCGACGGCCGCGGAACCCGAAGAAGACGTCCTGCTCGAAGGCTGGTGCCAGCAGTCGACGACCCACTCGATCGGGGACGTCGGCTTCGGTCCGGAAGGAAACCTCTTCGTCACGGGGGGCGAGGGGGCGATGTACTCCGAACCTGACTACGGCCAGTTCGGCAACCCCTGCGAAGACCCGCCCCAACCGGGCAGCGCCGAACTGACGCGCCCCGGAGCGGAAGGAGGCTCGCTGCGGGCGCAGAGCTTCCTCCGCCCGCACTTCCTCGGCAACCGCCCGACGCTGCTCTCGGGAGCGGTCCTGCGGGTCGATCCGGACACCGGCGAAGGCGTTGCCGGCAACCCCTACATCACCAGCACCGAAGCCAACGCGCGCCGGATCATCGCCTTCGGCTTCCGCCAGCCGTGGCGGTTCGCAGTCAACGACGCGACCGGCAACCTCTTTGTCAGCAACGTCGGCAACGGTGCCTACGAGGAGATCGACCGGGTGCCGATCGGCGCTTCGCGGCCATATAACTCGGGCTGGCCCTGCTACGAAGGCCCGGTCCGCAACCTGGAATACGCGGGCACCCCAGAACCGTCACTCAACACCTGCATCCTCGAGTACGAACAGGAAGCCCGCGGCGAACAGTCGACCACCTTCCCGTTCTACTCCTATGCCCACGACGGGCCCGCCGTGCCGGGCGACCTCTGCCAGAAGAACTTCACGGACGTGGCCGGCAGCGCCTTCTACGAGGGCTCGGACTACCCGCCCGAATACCACGGGGCGCTCTTCTTCGCCGATGCGATCCGTGGCTGCATCTACGTGATGCGGTCGCTGCCCGGCGGCGAACCCGACCCGGCGACGGCGACGACCTTCCTCGCGCAAAGCGAACCGTTCCGCTTCCCCGGCGTCGACCTCGAGACCGGCCCGGAAGGGAACCTCTTCTACGTCCAGCTCAATGGCACCGGCGGCGGCTCGGTGCACCGCATCGTCTACCGGGGCGAACCGGAAGAAGAACCCGCCGTCCGCCGCCGCCCCCAGCTGGTGCAGCGGCCGGCGAGGAAGACGAGCAGGCGAACTGCCCGCTTCGTCTTCAAGGGGGAAGCGGGGCTTCGCTTCCGGTGCCGCCTCGACGGCAAGCCGTACGCGTCCTGTCGCTCTCCCCGCGTCTACCGGCACCTGGCGCCCGGCAAGCACGCTTTCCGCGTCCAGGGCCTGGACGCGAACCGCAGCCCGGTGACTAAGGTCACCCTGTTCGAATGGCGGATCGTCCGCAAATGAACGGTGGCCCGAGGCCGGCGGGCGAGCGGTGGAAGCCCGGCGGCTGACCCGGAGCCTCGGCTGGCTCTGGGTCGGCTATCTCGCCCGCGCGCTCGCCTACTTCGGCCTGATCCTCGTCTTCACCCGCTCGCTGGGGGCGGCGGGCTTCGGGGTCCTGTCCCTGTTTCTCGCCGTCACCCTCGGGGTCTCCCAGCTGGCCGGCTCGTGGCCCTTCCTGGCGGTGCCGGTGCTGAGCGCCAGGGGGCGCTCGATCGCCGCCGCCTTCCGGCCCTCCCTGTACGTCGCGCTCGTCGCGACCGCGGCGAGCCTCGTCGTCGCGATCCCGGTCTCGATCGCGATCGGCATCGACAGCCCGATCTCGCTCTTTTCGATCGTCGCCTCGACCCTTGCTCTGGTTCTCCTGCAGGGCGTCTTCTCGGTCCAGCAGACGGAGGGGCGGATGGCTGAGATCGCCGTGCTCCAGACCGCCGAGCGCGTCGTCGCGCTGGCCCTGGCGCTGGTCGCGGTCCTCGTCACGGGACTCGGCGTGATCGGAGCCCAGGCGCTGCTCGCCACCGCGGCGATCCTCACCTGCGCCGCCGGCCTTGCCGTCGTCGGCCGCCGCCAGCACCTCTTTCGCCGCCACCCTGGCCACCTCCCGGACCACCTGGTGTCGACCGTGCTCGGGGCGGTCGGAGCGATGGCGATCGTCAGCGTCTGCTCCTACGGGGTCGCCTGGGCCGACGTCTACATCCTCGCGGCGTTCCGCTCCAACGCGGACGTCGGCATCTACTCGCTCGCCTACCAGATCTTCGCCTTCGTCACCCAGCTCGCCTCCTACTGGCTGGTCGTCGCGCTCCCCGAGCACGCCCGCTCGAGCGCCGCGGGGGAGGGGCTGAGGGAGCAGCTCGCCGATCCCGGCCTCGAGACCTACACCGGGCTCTGGGCGGCGCTGATCGCGACCGGGGCCGCCGTCAGCGGCGTCCTGCTCCCGGTGGTATTCGGCGCCGCCTACGAAGAAGCCGTGCCGCCGCTGCTGCTCCTGCTCGGCGGCAGCGGGGTCTTCATCGCCGTCTACTTCGCCGTGCTCCCCGGGCTGATCGGAGCCGGCCGCTCGGATCTCGTCGCGAGGGTGGCGGTCGCATCGGTCGCGGTCAACGTCGGCCTCGACATCGTCCTGGTGCCCCTCGTCGGGATCATCGGCCCGGCCCTGGCGACCTTCGCGCAGACCCTGCTCGCGGCGGCGGTTCTGGCTTGGCGCGCGCGCGGCCGCCGCGGCTCCCTGCGCCTGCTGGCGATCGGCACCCCCGCCGCGGCCGCGACGATGCTCCTCGCCGTCAACCCCACCGGCCCCGGGCTGATGGCGCTGTGCCTCGCCGCGGCTCTGGCCAGCGCCGCCTGGGCGGTCAGCTCGACGCGCCGCCACGGCCGGCCGGTCGACGGCGCCGACGTCGGCGCCGTCTGAGCTCAGAGCTCGTAGGCCTCCGCCAGCTCCGGGTCCTTGGCGGCCAGCATCTCCGCCAGTTCGACCATCACCTTGCACTGCTTCCAGGTGGCGTCGTCCTGCATCTTGCCGTCGATCATGTGGACGCCGCGGCCGTCTGGGATCGCCTCGAGGACCTTCTTAGCGAACCGGACCTCTTCCGGCGGCGGGCTGAAGACCTGCTTGGCGATGCCGATCTGGACCGGATGCAGCGACCAGGCGCCGACACATCCCATCAGGAAGGCGGCGCGGAACTGGGTCTCGCAGCCCGCGGTGTCCCTGATGTCGCCGAACGGCCCGTAGAAGGGCAGGATCCCCGCCGAGGTGCAGGCGTCGACCATGCGCGCGATCGAGTAGTGCCAGAGGTCCTGCTGGGCGCTGACCCGGTCCGCCTCCGGGTTCTCGGGGTCCGCCGGGTCCTCCATCACCCGGTACCCGGGATGGCCGCCGCCGACCCGGGTCGTCTTCATCCGCCGCGCCGCCGCCAGGTCGGCGGGGCCGAAGCTCATGCCCTGCATGCGGGGACTGGCGTTGGCGATCTCCTCGAGGTTGACGACGCCCTGGGGGGTCTCGAGGATCGCGTGGACCAGGATCGGGCGCTCGAGGCCGGCCTTCGCCTCCAGCTGAGCCAGCAGCCGGTCGACGTAGTGGATGTCCCACGGCCCCTCGACCTTCGGGACCATGACCACGTCCAGCTGGTCGCCGATCTCGGCCACCAGCTGCGTCAGGTCGTCCAGGACCCAGGGGCTCTCCAGCGCGTTGACGCGCGTCCACAGCGAGGTGCTGCCGAAGTCGGTCTCCTTCGCGGCCCGGATCAGTCCCTCGCGGGCGGCCTCCTTGCGGTCGACCGG
>JBLNAC010000091.1:0-2703 GCA_050259155.1 Syntrophothermus sp. | reverse complement strand
TCTTGACGAGCTGCTGGGTCAGCGTCGAGCCGCCCTGCTTCATGCCGCCGGTGGCGTTCCGGAAGCCCGCGCCCAAGAGACGCCGCACCGACACGCCCGTGTGGCGATAGAAGTCCCGGTCCTCGGTGACCAGCACGGCGTCCACCAGGGACGGCGGCACGTCGGCGAGCCGCACGATCGTGCGGTCCTCGAGATCGGCGCCGAAGACGGAGCCGAGCCGCTCCGGTTCGAGGATCAGCGCCGGCACGGCCTCTCCCGAGGCGTCCGTCACCGAGCGCACCCGGCCGCCGGCGATCGTCAGGCGGACGCGGCGACCCGAGAAGGTGCGTCCGGGATAGCGGAAGCCCCGCGTGTGGATCTCGAACGCGTCTTTCTCGCGCCGGAAGTGTCCGGGCCGGTCCGGCGCGGCCTCGACCGGCTGGTAGAAGAGGCGCTCGAGCTTCGCGGTCAGCGCGGCCGAAGTTGCCGCGTCGCCGGGGCGGAGCACGTAGAGGTCCGAGTAGATGCGCGACGGCAGGTTCCAGCGCCGCCCGTCGAAGCGGCGCACGACGATCGTCGTGAACGACGCGAGGGCGACGACGCCCGAAAGAAGCGCGCCCCCGAAGACCGCGAGGATCGGCACGCGGTGGCGATAGACCCAGACCGGCAGCGAGACGAGGCGCGCCCGCGGCGATTCATCGTCCACGGCGGGAGAATAACGTCATAACATCCCCTCCGCTTGGCGAAGAAGCGGCGCAAACAGGAGGGGGCCGCGGCCGCGCGCCCGGCCGCCGGCGCCGGCGCCCTCGTCGCCGCGGCCGTGCTCGCCGTCGTTCTCGCCGGCACCGCGCTCGTCGTCGATACCGAGGCCGCCGCCGCCTTCGACGCGCCGAAGCGCCTGATCGCGATGCTCGGCACGGGGCTCGCCGCGGCCGCGGCGTTCGCCTTCCCTCGCGGGCACGCGGCGAACGGCCTTCGCCTCCTCTTCCTCGGCCCGGCGGCGCGCCGCGCCGCGGCGGCGCTGGCCGCGGCGGCGCTCTCCCTGCTCGGCGTCGCGGCGCTCGCCTCCCCGCACCGCGCGGTCTCGCTCGACGCGCTGCGGTCGATCGCGGTCTTCGCGCTTCTCCTCCCCCTCGGCGCGTCCGCGGCGGTCGACCGCGGATGGCGCTGGCTCGTCGGGGTGTTCCTCGGCGCGACGGCCGTCAACGCCGCCGTGTCGCTCCTCGAGAGCCGCGGGCTCTTCCATCCGTTCCCGCTGGAGACCTTCGGCGCCCGGCAGGAGACGGGCGCATACGCCGGCAACGTCGGATACCTCGCGATCACGCTGGCGATCGCGGGGGTCCTCGCGCTCGGCATTCTGCTCGCGGCGACGCGGCCGCGCGTCCGCATCGCCGCGGCCGCCGCCCTCCTGCTCTTCGGCGCCGCCCTCGTCGTCAACCAGAACCTGACGGCGCTGACGGCCGCGCTCGCCGGCGCCGCGGTGCTGCTCGCGTTGCGGCACGGCCGCCGTGCGGCGCTGCCGATGGCGGGGGCGGTGCTCGCCGCCGCCTTCGCGTTCGCGGCGTACCCGCCCCTGCGGCATCGCGCGCGGGAGGCGGTCGCCGCGGCGCGCTCGGGCAACTGGGACGCCCTGGTGTCGTTCCGCGGCGGCGCCTGGGCGGCCGGCGTCGAGATGGCGCGCGAGCGGCCGCTGACGGGCTTCGGCCCGGGCACGTTCGGCGCCGAGTACGTGCCGCACCGGCTCGCGGCCGAGATCCACGCTCGCCGGCGCTTCGTGGCCCCGCTCCTGACGAGCTCCTACGCGGAGGCGCATTGCGACTACCTCCAAATGTTCAGCGACGCCGGGGCGCCGGCCGGCCTCCTCGCGCTCGGCGCGGTCGGGTGCCTCTTCGCCGCGCTCCTCTCGGCCGCCCGCCGGCGGAGCGACCCCGAGACGATGGTCCTCCTCGGCGTGCTCGCCGCCGCCGCGACCGCGGCGCTGACGTGGTTTCCGCTGCAGCGGCCCGTGACGGCCGTCCCGATCCTCCTCGCGGCCGGCCGCGCGTGGAGGATCTCGGCCGCCTCGCCCGGTTCCCCGGAGGCGCCGTGAGGCGGGTCGTCGGGCTCGCCCTCGCCGCGGCCCTCGTCGTGCTGCTCCTTCCGGAATTCCCGCGCTACCGCGCCGAGCGGCGCGTGGGCTACGCGACGAATGCCTTCCGGGCGCTGCTCGACCGCGCGTCGGATCCCGAGACGGCCAACAACATCCGCACGGTCGGCGCGCTGGCCCTGTCGAGCGTCGGGAGCCTCCCCGGGGACCCGCGGCCGTGGATGCTCGTCGGGTCCTCGTTCCTCGTCACCGGGCAGGCGGAGCGGGCGCTCGAGTTCTACCGGGAGGCCTTCGCGACCGGCGAGCGCGCCGAAGTCGACTTGAACCTCGGGCGCGCGTACGGAATGCTCCGCCGCGGCGAGAGCGAGCGGGCGGCATACGTCCGCGCCGGCTGGGTCAACCCGGACATCCTCGCCGCGCTCCCCGAGGCCGCGCGCACGCCGGCGCAGACGGAGATCGCGCGGCTCGCCGCGTTGCTCGTCGAGGGCAAGCTCGACGCGCCTCCGCCGCTGCCCTCGGAGGAGCGGCGGTAGAGAAGAGCAGCAGCTTCCGGCTGCCCCTCACCCCTACCCCTCTCCCGAAGGGAGAGGGGTGTCTGTTTCTTGTCTGCCCTCACCCCGACCCGATACCGCCGGCCT
>JBLNAC010000090.1:0-2586 GCA_050259155.1 Syntrophothermus sp. | reverse complement strand
TATCCCTCGACGATCTGGGTCCTGAACGTGTCGGCTGGTGTGAGGGTCTTGAACCGGGCCGTCCGCGTGATCGGCTCCCCCGAGATGCCGGCGGCGGTCGCGGTCACGGTGTAGTTCTGGTCGACGCTCAGCGCCCAGGTGCTGTGCCATTCGGTGTGGGCCGCGTTCATCTCTCCGTCGACGCGTTCGCCGCCGGCCCGGGCGATGACTTCGCTCAGCGTCCCTTCCTTCGCCGTGACGGTGATCCCACGGTCCGGCCGCGCCTCCTTCTTGCCGCCCCCCGGCGTGATCGAGAGCCGCACGTCAGCGCCCGCCGTCACTTCCTGCTGTGCTCCTCCCTGGCCGCTCACTCCCGCGCCAGAGCCGCCGCCACCACCACCGGCACAGCCCGCGACGAGCAGCGCCAGCGCCGCGCAGGCCGCCGCCGCCGCGAGCACGTGGCGGCGATGCGGCGGCGATGAGCGAAGCGAGGTGGCGCCTGGGGTCGCCCGAGGACGCAAGCTTGGACCTCCCGGGTTGGGTCTGAAAGCTTAGAAGGGCGACCGCGCGGGGCCGCCGAAGTCGCTGAAGACCATGGCGGTGCCGCCGACCAGGGGCGCGAAGCCTTCGGCGATCTTGCTACTGATCCCCGAGATGCCTTCGAGGATGCCGCCGCCGGCGAAGCCGGGCATCCCCAGGTCGCGCCCGGGCCCCATAGTGAGGCAGTCCGCGCCGCGAACGCGCGCAGGCTCGAGTATCGGAGGCTTGCAGACGAGATCTGGGAATTCGCTCAACGTCTGCCCGACGCTCAGCCGGCACCGAAGGTTGGCGCATTCCGGGCTGCCCTTAACGCGCTCGATCGGTTGACGGCGATCGAGAAGGCCTTGGGATACCTGCCGGCCGATCTCGGTTGCCTTCACCGCGAGCGTGCGCTCGTGGAGGCGGTCTTTGGTGTCTTCGTCGAGCACGACGTTCCGGCAGAGGCTCGCCAGGCCTTCGTGGAGCGACTCGGCGCCGAGGAGCGACCATGAGCGCTGAACCTCGGTCAAACCGAAGAAACATTGACGGGGCTGCTGCTCAGGCTGCAACCGTCCCCCAGATGACGACGCCGCCGCCGAGGCTCATCCGCCTGACGGTGATGCGCCCGATCCCGGCCGCTTCCCAGAGCTCGAGCTGCCGCCGCAGAGGGTGGGCGCGGTAGAAGCCCTCGATGCTCGGGCCGAGGAAACGCCCCGCCTCGTACCAGCCGCGCGAGACGAGCCGACCCAGCACCGGCAGCCCGACCCGGGTGTAGAGGCGCCAGGGCCACAGCCAGGGAGCGGCGGGGACGCAGAACTCGAGGCTCGAGATGCGGCCACCGGGCCGGACGACGCGGGCCAGCTCGCCCAGCGTCGCCGCTGGGTCCTCGACGTAGCGCAGCAGATAGGAGAAGGTGAGGTGGTCGAACTCGCGGTCGGCGAACGGCAGGCTCTCGGCTTCGCCCTCGACGAAGCTGGCGCGCTCCCCGAGGCGGGGGTCCGCCTCAGCCCGCGCCCGTGCTCGCGCCAGCATCGCGGCGCTCTGGTCGAGCCCGACCACGCGGCAGCCCCAGCGCCCGACGAGGGCGGCGCTGACCAGGCCGGTGCCGCAGGCGATGTCGAGGACGCGATCTTCAGGGCCCGCCGCGACCGCCTCGACCGCGGCCCTTCGCCAGCGCGGATCCTGAAAGAAGCTGAACGCCGCGGCGACCTCGTCGTAGCTGCGCGGCAGCTTCGAGAACATCTCCAGGGCATGCTCCTTGCGTGGCGAGGCCACAGCCATCTGCAAAGCGTCTCAGACTTCAGCTCTGATCACGGCGGCTGCTTCGAGTCGGGGACCCGTCGCGCGGCGTCGGAGCGGCCGGGCTGACCATCTGGCGGGCGAAGGTGCCCGTCTCGCCCCCAAGACAAGCTTGGGTGCACTTCTAAACCGCTTGCGCTGCCGAAGGTCTCAGGCTGGGGGTAGGGGCAAGAGGCCACGGCTAAGTGAGCCCGAATCCAACCGTTCAGTCGCCGCTCGGACTCCGCCGCCTAAGTGCCAACCCACCCGAGTCACTGCGCCTGTGCATTACGGCTCTGGGTACGGTTAGCTCGTCGAGGCGCCGATCTGACAGCGAACGATCCTATGTCGTACCCTCGCGACGCACGACTGGAAGGCCAGACCGTGTCAGAGTCGCTCACGCGGCCTGGCCCACCACACCGACCTACTGGACGGCTTTCTTCAGCTCAGCACCGGCACTGAACCTGGGCACCGATTTCGCCGCGATCTGCATCGTTTCGCCGGTGCGAGGATTGCGGCCCATCCGGGCGGGGCGCTGTGAGACCGAGAACTTGCCGAAACCGGTCAGCCTCACGTCGTTGCCCTCTTCCATCTGCTCCTCGATCGCCTGCAGCGTCGCCTCGATCGCGCGCTTTGCCTCACCGATACCAAGGCCGCTCTTCTCGGCCACGTGGTGGACCAGCTCGTCCTTGCCTACGACTGCCATAGCTCATCCTCCGAACCCTTCGCTTTTCCGCCCCAAGCGGACTTTCCGCCGTGACGCTAACGGCGCCGTAGGTCGGCTTCGCCCTCCCGCGCGCCGGGACCCGA
>JBLNAC010000089.1:0-5188 GCA_050259155.1 Syntrophothermus sp. | reverse complement strand
CGCCCTGCTGGCGCTGGCCCTCGCCGCGCCGATCCTCTGGGCGGTCTTCGATGCGGTCACGACCGGCGACCTCCTGTACTCGTGGACGGGGACGAAAGAGACCGTCGAAACGCTGAAGCGCAAGACCGGGCCGGTGGATCTGGTCCTCTACGGACCGAGGGCGCTCGGGGAAGTGATGCAGTGGCCGGGGATGGTTGGCGCCCTCGGCGGGGTGATCCTCGGCTTCGCCTTCCTGCGGCGCCGCTCGGCGCTCGGGATCGCGGCCGTGCTTCTCGCCCTCGGCGCATTCGCGCTGCTCGCGGTCGGCGGTCTCGCGATCATCGCCCGCTACACGATGCTGGCCGGGGCGCTGCTGGCGATCTTCGTCGCCCTGGCGCTGCTCGGCTGGCGGCTGCTCGACGCCGGCCACCCGTGGCGCCGCCGCTGGCAGCTGTTCGCCGCCGTCGTCGCGCTGATGTTCGCGCTCTGGCTGCCGAACCAGTGGAACCTCGACTCAAAGGTCGACACCGACCTGACGAACCAGGCGCGGATCGAGAACGACCTCACCGACCTGGTCGACGCGGGCGCCTTCGACCCGCTCTGCGGACCGATCGCCGTCCCCAACCACCGCGCCGTGCCCCGCCTCGCCTTCGGCCTCGAAATCGAGCCGACGGAGATCGTCAGCGCCAGCGAGGCGGTCTCGGGAGAAGAAAGGGCGAAGCTCGCCGAAGCGGGGTACTTCGTCGCCCCGGCGAGCCCATTCGTCATCCACAACTTCATCCTCGACCCCAACGACACGACCAACTTTCAGCTGCAGGTGCCGCGCCGCTTCCGGCCGGTCGCCGAGAACGAGTCCTGGAAGGTCTATCGGGACTGCTCGCGGGCGAACCGCGGATAGCGAACGGGACCGCGTCGGCGCCGGCGCCGCTGCTCGCGCGGGCCTTTCCCGCCAGCCGCGGCAGTAGGCTGGCGCCCGTGTTCAGGGGGTTCAGGCGGTCGGGGCTGTTCGGCCTGGTCGGGGTCTTCGTCGTCGCCGTCATCGTGATCGCGATCGCGACCACGACGGGGGGCGGCGAAGCGAACCCGAAGACGACGCTGGCCCTGATCTTCGGCGTGATCATCGTCTTCGTGGTCGTCCTGCTCGTCCTCCAGCGCGGGGACATCGAGCGCGCCGCCGGGGGCGATGCGGCGCGGACCACCCGCGGGGCCGCCGAAGGAGGGCGCCGGATCGACGACCCGACGACGATGGAGGAGCCCGAGCTGTGGGCGGCGATGGCCGTGGCGCCGATCGACGCCGACGCGGTGCGCGCCCGCGGCGAGATGTGGGACGTCGCCCGCCGCGGCCACAAGCTCGGAGTGGTCGTCTTCGGCCTGATCCTCGTCGCGGTCCCGGCGACCTACCTGACGGAAAGCTTCCTCCCGCTCCTGGTCGGGGCGCCGCTGATAGTCCTCGCCGCCCTCTACGGCGCCTTCCGCGTGATCGGGCCCGGCGGCGAGATCGCCAGCGGCTACGACCGGATCGACCGCGCGATGGCGCCGCTGGGGCTGAAGGTTGCGGAGACGCCTCGAGACGGGTTCGAGATGCGCTACCCGACCCAGCCGGGCTTCGACTACCGGCTGCGCGGCTGGACCGTCCTGCGCGGCGAACGTCATGGCCGCGCGGTGAGCGTCCGCTGGGGCGGGCACGAAGACGCCGGCACCAGCGAGGTGACGGTCGCCTGCCCGCAGCAGGAGTGGAGGGCCCGCTCCCGCGACGGTCGCATCCGCGCCGCCGAGGGCGCGCCGGCGGCGGCGCTGTCGGCGCTGGAGGGGGTGCCCGCCTCGGCGCGCTGGAAGCGGGTCGAGGTCGAGACGGGACCGGAGGGGATCCTCGTCCGCCGCGAGAAGGGCGAGCCCCGGGACTGGCTCTGCGACCTCTGGCTGGCCGAGCGCCTCGCCTCGACCTGACCTCGGCCTCGGCTAGCGGCTAGCTTCCGGCGTTGTGGCAGCGATCGAGCTAAGCGGGGTCGTCAAGCGATTCGGCCCGATAACCGCCGTCGACGGCCTCGACCTCGACGTGCCGGAAGGCATCTGCCTCGGCCTGCTCGGACCCAACGGCGCCGGCAAGTCGACGACGATGCGGCTGCTGACGGGGCAGGCGATCGCCGACGAGGGCCGCCTGCGGGTGCTCGGCTACGAGCTGCCGGGCGAATCGAAGCCGGCGCGGGCGGAAATGGGCGTCGTGCCCCAGCTCGACAACCTCGACGTCGACGTCTCGGTCGAGGACAACCTCGCGGTCTACGCGCGCCTGTACCGGGTGAAGGACGTCGCCGGGGCGGTGAACCGCGCGCTCGACCTCGCGCGCCTCCGCGACCGGCGCCGCGAGGCGGTCGACAAGCTCTCGGGCGGCATGCGGCGGCGGCTGCTGCTGGCCCGCGGGCTGGTCCACGAGCCGCGCCTGGTGCTGCTGGACGAGCCGACGGTCGGCCTCGACCCGCAGATCCGGACCGAGCTGTGGACCCTGATCGGGGAGCTGAAGGCGAGGGGGACGACGATCCTCATGTCGACCCACTACATCGAGGAGGCAGAACGACTCTCCGACGAGGTCGCGGTCATGCACCGCGGCAAGGTGATCAGCCGCGGGCACCCGGCGAGGCTGATCGCCGAGCACGCCGGCAGCCACACGGCCGAGGTCTACGCGCCGCCGGAGCGGCTGACGGAGCTGCGCGAGAGCATCGAGGCCGAGGGGCTGCGGGTGCGGCCGGCGGGTCCGGCGATCGCGATCGTCGGCTCGGAGGCGGCGGCGGAGGGCGTCGTCCCCACCGACGCGGTCGTCCGCGCCGCGACGCTCGAGGACGTCTTCGTCCTCCTCACCGGGGAGGAGGCCGAGTGAGGCGGCGGACCATGCGGCGGCTCGAACCGGCGGCGATAACCGGCGTGATGAGCCGCGAGGTCGCGAACTTCCGCACCTACTGGCGCGGGACGACCTTCTCGAGCGTCCTCGAACCGCTCGTCTACCTGCTCGCCTTCGGCCTCGGGCTGGGGGCGACGCTGGTCGACGAAGTCGAAGGCGTCCCCTACATCCAGTTCGTCGGAACCGGCATGGTCGCCACCGCGGTGATCTTCTCCAGCGCCCTACCGGCGATGTTCGGCACTTTCGTCAAGCACCGCTTCCAGAACACCTACGAAGCGATCCTCGCCGCCCCGGTCGACGTCGAGGAGCTGGTCAGCGCCGAGATGATCTGGATCGCGAGCCGCTCGGCCGTGTACGGCGTCGTCCCGCTCATCGTCACCTTCTTCTGGGGGCTCGAGCCGGCCCCGGGGATGCTGCTGGTGCCCCTCTTCTGCTTCGTCACCGCGCTCGGCTTCGCCGGCTTCGGGGTGGCGACGGCTGCGACCGTCGCCAAGATCGACCAGTTCAACTACGTCACCGCGCTGTTCGTCACGCCGCTCTTCCTGGTCGCCGGGACCTTCTTCCCGATCTCCGGGCTGCCCGAGGGCGTGCAGGCGGTCGCCAACGTCAACCCGCTCCACCAGCTGGTCGAACTCGTGCGCGGCGGCGCCTTCGGCTTCGAAGCAGCCGACCTCGCCCGCTTCGCCTTCCTCCTCGGCTTTGCGCTGCTGACCTGGCGGGTCGCGGTGCGCCGCATGCACGCCCGCCTGATCGACTGAGCGCCCGCGGGGGCAGAAGGTGGACCGTGCACCCGCCCTCGAAGCGAAGTCACCGGGCGTGTCCGTCGTTTCTGGCTCGGGCCGGGCTCGCCCGCGGCACCCGCGGCATCCGCTTAAGGCTGCTTCCTTCCGGACCTGACCTGGTTCGCGTGCCCACGTCGCGCGGGACCCGGCCGTCAACGCCGCCGCGACGCGCTGACCCCGACGGCCAGCCCCTCGGAACGGGATTCGGCCCCGCTAAGCGGATTTCGGGTTACAGGGCACCGCTGGTTCCCCGCCTAGCACGGTCCGCCTCGAATCCTACCCTGCCGGGCGTAGGATCTTCCAGCCGATGATCGAGGTCGACACCGGATCCTTCTTCGCGATCGTGGTCGTCGCCGCGATCGCCGCTATCACCGTCGCGGCGGTGCCCAGGAAGCTGGCGCCGCCGGTGGTGGTTGTCGAGCTGCTGCTGGGGATCGTGATCGGGCCCGAAGTGCTCGACCTCGCCAAGCAGGACGAGTTCATCGAATTCTTTTCCAACCTGGGCCTGGGGATGCTGTTCTTCTTCGCCGGCTACGAGATCGACTTCGACCGCATCCGCGGCACGCCGATGAGGCTCGGCGCCTGGGGCTGGCTGCTCTCGGTCGCCATCGCCTACGGGATCGGCGGCCTGCTGGCGGCGGCCGGGATCGTCCTCTCCTACCTCTACACCGGCTCGGCGATGGCGACGACCGCGATCGGGACGCTGATCCCGATCCTGCGCGACAACGACGAGCTGAAGACGCGCTTCGGCACCTACCTGCTGGCGGCCGGGGGCGCGGGAGAGTTCGGTCCGATCCTGCTCGTCACGCTGGTCCTCTCGACCACCAACCCACTGCACGAGGCGCTGATCCTGCTCGCCTTCGTCGCCCTGGCGCTGGTGTTGGCGATGGGGAGCGTCCGCTACGCGTGGCGCGGATGGCCGGCGCTCGAACGGACCTTCGAGGCCAGCAGCCAGCTGGCGGTGCGGATCACCGTCGTCCTCGTCTTCGGCCTCGTCCTGCTCGCCGGCAAGCTCGGCCTCGACATCCTCCTCGGCGGCTTCGTCGCCGGCATGATCACCCGCCTGGCGCTCAAGGGCCACGAGCTGCAGGTCTTCGAGTCGAAGCTGACGGCTGTCGGGTTCGGCTTCTTCGTTCCCTTCTTCTTCGTCACCAGCGGGATCACGTTCGACCTCGCCGCCCTCGGCTCGGCCGAAGCGATCGCCAAGCTGTTCCTCTTCTTCGGCCTCTTCCTCGTCGTCCGCGGCGTCCCGGCCCTGCTCCTCTACCGCCGGGTCCTGACGATGCGTGACCGTGCCGCGCTCGCCTTCTACTGCGCGACCGAGCTCCCCCTGGTGGTGGCGATCACGACGATCGCGACCAAGGAGGGGGAGATGCGGCCCTCGACGGCGGCCGGGCTGGTCGGCGCGGCGATGCTCTCGACCCTCGTCTACCCCTTTGTCGCCCTGGCCCTGCGCCGGCGCTCGGAGGCCCAGGAAGGCGGCACCGGGCCGCCGGAGAAAGGCCCCCCGCCCTTCGAGAAGGGCCCCGCCGCC
>JBLNAC010000088.1:0-3985 GCA_050259155.1 Syntrophothermus sp. | reverse complement strand
GGTCGACCGGCTCGAGCCGGGCGAACCCCTCCCGGATCCGCTCGACCTCGGTATCGATCACCGCGTCGTCGACCTCCTTCTCCTCGCGGCCGACCTCCAGGCCCCTGTACTCGCCGAGTTGCGCGCGCGGCCGCGCCCCGACCTCGACGCTGAACTCGAGCGGCTCGCCGTGTGCCTCCGGCGTCGAGACCATCTCGATGCTCGGGTCGCCGATCGGCGTGATCCCGCTCTGCAGCAGCGCCCGTTCGTACCACCCGGGCAGCGCCTCGCGGATCGCCTCCTCCAGCACGGCAGCGAAGCCGAGCCGCTGGACCACGAGTGAGGGCGGCGCCTTGCCCTTGCGGAACCCGGGCATCCGCATCTCGCGCGCCATCGTCCGGGCCGCGCGCGAGACCGCCTTGTCGACGTCCTCCGGGGAAACCTTCGCCTCGACCCGGGCGCGCGACTCCGGCAGCTCTGTGACGGACGTCTCCATCGGGGTCGCTGACCCTAGAGGAATCCGCCGCTCGGGCTAGGCCCGGCGGCGCGCGAGCACCGTCCGCAGCGCGGCCCCGAAGTCGATCCCGAAGGCGAGCCCGCGCCCGAGCGGGCCGGTGGCCAGCCAGGCGCGCGCCCTATCGAGCGGCGACATCCGCCGCTCCCTCCCGGCGCGCGGAGCCGTCGAGGATCTGCTTCTCCAGCCGCTTCCCGTGCCCCGCCGCGACGGCGCGCTGGGCGCGCCCGGGGTCGAGCTCGACGCCGTGGTCGAAGGCGAGGTCGAGGAGGCGCTGGCGCTCGACCCCCTCCTTCGCCGCCTGGAAGAAGAACCAGGCGAGCACGCCGAGCCCGAGGAAGGTGCCCTCGATCATCATCACCACCCCGGCGACGCTCTGGTCGGTCAGCGGCGCGATCCCGAAGTGAGCCTCGCCGGCGGCGTAGCGGTCGTAGAGCACCGTGCCCGACCAGGTCAGGATGTTGCCGAGGACCGTCGTGATCAGCCGCATCAGGATCACGTACACGACCTTCCAGCCGGCGGTGAACCAGGTCGGGACCGGGAGCGGTCCGAAGACCGGCATCCACACCAGACAGCCGAAGAAGATGAAGGTCGCGTGCTCGACGAAGTGGACCGGCGCCCCCGCGTAGGCCGCGTCGTACAGCGGCGGCGCGTGCCAGATGAAGATGTTCGCGGCCCAGAGCGGCATCGCCACCGCGGGGTGGACCAGGAACCGCATCCGATCGAAGATCCGGATCGCGAGGATCGGCTGCAGCAGCGGGCCGGTCAGCCCCAGCACGAGGAGCAGCGAGGCGATGTCCCCGATCATCAGGTGCTCGACCATGTGCGCGATCACCAGCTCCTCGGCGCGATCCGAGATCGGCGTGACCAGCGCCAGCGCGACCACCAGCAGGCCGGAGGCGAAGCAGATCTGGCGCCAGAGCGGGACCGGCCGGCCCTTGGCGGCGAGCGTCGACGAGCGCTTCGCGTAGAGGACCGCGACGGCCAGCATCGGAAGCAGCTCGAGAGCGCCGAAGATGCCCGAGACGTGGGCGATCGGCAGGATCATGGGAGCCCCAGCGTAGCGCCGCGCCACGCCGCGCCGACGCCCGCGGCCGCTGCTAGCTTGCGGGGCGCCGTGAGCCCCGCCGACGACCGCTTTCCCCCCATCGGCAGCTACGGCTTCCTCTCGGACTGCCACACCTCCGCCCTGGTCTCGTACTCCGGCGCCGTCGAGTGGCTCTGCATCCCGCGCTTCGACGCCCCGAGCGTCTGCGCCGCGATCCTCGACCGCGGTGCCGGGCACTTCCGGCTGAAACCGAGGGGGGTCGTCGTGCCGATCGGCCGTCGCTACGAGCCGGGCACCCTGGTGATCGAGACGACCTGGGTGACCGACACCGGCTGGGTCGTCGTCCACGACGCGCTGACGATCGCGGAGTGGGCGCCGGACGACGGCAACGGCCGGCCGCGCACGCGGCACGAGTCCGACCGCTCGCTGATGCGGACGATCACGTGCATCGACGGCGAGGTGGAGATGGAGATGGAGTGCGTGCCGCGCTTCGGCTACGGCGCCGGGGCGGCGAGGTGGAGCGGCGGCGAGCTGGGCGAGGCCACCGCGACGAGCGAGACCGGGGAGAGGCTGGTGCTGACCTCCGACATGGACCTCGAGATCGAGGCCGGCACGGCGCGCGGAACGCTGAGGCTGCGCGAGGACGAGACCGGGTTCTGCGCCCTCACCTGGGGCGAAGGCGGGGCCTCCGGCCCGCGCAGCGCGCCGGAGGCACTCGAGCGCCTGGACTCGACCGAAGAGTTCTGGCGCGCCTGGCTTCGGCATGGCGAATTCCCCGACCATCCCTGGCGGATCCATCTGCAGCGCTCGGCGCTGGTCCTCAAGGGCCTCACCTACGCGCCGACCGGGGCGATCGTCGCGGCGCCGACGACGTCGCTGCCGGAGACGCCCGGCGGCGTGCGCAACTGGGACTACCGCTTCAGCTGGATCCGCGACTCCACCTTCAGCCTCTGGGCGCTGCACACGCTCGGCGTCGACGAGGAGGCGCGCGATTTCATGCGCTTCATCGTCGGCGTCTGCCGCGACCACCCCGACCTGCAGATCATGTACGGGATCGGCGGCGAGCGCGACCTCACGGAGCGAACGCTCGACCATCTCGGCGGCTATGGCGGCGCCAGCCCGGTGAGGATCGGGAACGGTGCCTACGACCAGCGCCAGAACGACGTCTGGGGCGCTCTCCTGGACTCGGTCTACCTGCACGAAAAGGCCCTGCGCGGGCGCGGCGACGCCAGCACGCGGGAGCTGATCCGCTACCAGGTCGAGGCGGCGATCGAGGCCTTCCCGCGCCCCGACCAGGGAATCTGGGAGTCGCGCGGCGAGCCGCAGCACTACGTCTCCTCGAAGCTGATGATGTGGGTCGCGGTCGACCGCGGCGCGCGGCTCGCCCGCAGCATCGGCGCCGAGGAGCTCGCCCGCCGCTGGCAGCAGAAGGCGAACGAGTTCCACGCCGAGATCCTCGAGCGCGGCTGCCGCGACGGGGTGTTCCGCCAGCACTACGACACCGACGCCCTCGACGCGTCCTGCCTGCTGATCCCGCTGCTTCGCTTCCTCCCGCCCGACGACCCCCGGCTGCGGGCGACAGTCGACGCGATCGCCTCCGAGCTGACCGAGCACGGCCTGGTCCTGCGCTACAAGGTCGACGAGACCGACGACGGCCTGCACGGCAAGGAGGGGACCTTCCTGATCTGCTCCTTCTGGCTGGTCTCGGCGCTCTCGGAGATCGGGGAGAGCGTCCGCGCCCGCCGGCTCTGCGAGCGCCTGCTCGAGGCGGCCGGCTGGCTCGACCTGTTCGCCGAGGAGCTCGAGGCCGATTCGGGCCGCCACCTAGGGAACTTCCCGCAGGCGTTCACGCACCTGGCGCTGATCAACGCCGTCTCCCACGTGATCGCCGACGAGCGGCGCGGAGACGGCGGCCTGACCGCGGTGTTCAGCGAGATGGGCGGCGTTCGCGAGGACGCCTGAGGTTTCGCAGACAGAAGATCTACAGACAAAACACCTCGCCTCCTCTATATTGCGGCGCGGGATGGCCCGCCGAAGCTCCGACGACAGCGCCCTGCTCGCCGCCCTGCGGCACCCGCTGCGGCGCCGCATCCTGCGGGCGATGGAGCGCGGCGAGCCGATCAGCCCCCGCCAGCTCTCGAACGAGCTCGGCCACCCGCTCAGCAACGTCAGCTACCACGTCCGCGTCCTCGCCGAGCGCGGCGCGGTGGCCCTCGTCTCCACCGAACCGGTGCGGGGGTCGACGCAGCACTTCTACCGCGCCTCGGTGGAAGCGCCCTGGGCTCGCCAGGTGCTCGAGCTCGAGGACGACACGGAGACCGCGCCGGGGGAGACCCGTAGCCGCTGACGGACTTGGCGGGCGGGGGCGGACGATGGAGGCGAGCGAGAACCGGACCACGCGGCAGGGAGACGCCGCCACCGAGGCCGCGGTCCTGCAGCTCGTC
>JBLNAC010000087.1:0-4957 GCA_050259155.1 Syntrophothermus sp. | reverse complement strand
TCGACCGCCAGCCGGCGCTCCGTCGCGGCGAGCCTGCCGGCGAGCCTTTCCGCGTGCGCCTCGCCTTCGGCGAGCAGTTCGCCGAGGCGGGCCTCGCGAGCTTCGGCGGCGGCGGCCTCGGCTTCGGCTTCACCGAGCTGCGCCCTGCTGCGGCGCAGCTCGGCGGCGAGCGCCGAAGCTTCTTCGCGGCCGGCCGCCAGCCGGCCTTCGAGGCGGCCGGCGTCGGCGGCGAGGGCCCCGCCGGCCGAGAGCAGGGCCGCGGCCGCCAGCGCGCCGGCGAGCGCGGTCGCGGCGAGGGTCACGGGCAGCTTGCGTCTCAGCCGGGCCGGCACCACGACGGCGAGGCTAGCGGCCGACGTCGCGGCCGCCGGCGGGTCGCCGACGACGCGCAAGCGAGCTTGCGGCGCTCAGCCCTCGCGGACGTTGCGCGCCGCCAGGAAGACGCCGACGCCGACCGCGACCGCGGTGACGCCGACGCCGATCCGGATCTGGCGCCGGTAGCGGTAGCGGACGTAGGCGATCGCGAACCTGATCGCGGCGCGTCCCAGCCGGTCGCTCATGCTCCTCCCTCCCTTTCGTCGCGTTCGCGGACCATGTGCGCCATCTTCGACTGCAGCGACCAGAGCTCGATGAATCCCGGCGAGGCGGATTGCGAGAACAGCCCGCCGGATTGGGCGAAGCTCGCCAGCTCCGGGTCGTAGACGGCGTTGGGCGAGGAGCGGGTCACGACCCTGACGCTCCCTTTGTAGAGGCGAAGCCCGATCTCCCCAGTCACCTGGGCGTTGACCGCGTCCATGTAGGCGTCTAGGTCGCTGCGCAGCGGCTCCCACCAGAGGCCGGCGTAGACGAGATACCCCCACTTCTGATCCAGCCCCGGCTTGAACTGGTTCTGGTGGATCGTCCCGACGAGGCGCTCGAGCTCCTGGTGCGCGGTGAGGACGAGGGCCGCCGCCGGCACCTCGTAGATGTCGCGCACCTTCAGCCCGACGATCCGGTCCTCGATGTGGTCGACGATCCCGACGCCGTGGCGGCAGCCGATCTCGGCGGCGCGTTCGAGCAGCTCGACGAGCCCCAGCCGCTCGTCGTCGATCGAGACCGGAAGACCCCGCTCGAAGCCGATCGTCACCGTCTCGGGCTCGTCCGGCGCCTGCTCGGGCCGGGTCACGAGCTGGAAGACGTCATCGGTCGGCGCCTGGCCCAGGTCCTCTATCCAGCGCCCCTCCGAGGAGCGCCCCCAGAGGTTGTCGTCGATCGAGTAGGGGGCGGCCTCGGTGCCGCCCTTGACGGGGATGTCGTGCTCGCGCGCGTAGGCGATCTCCTCCTCGCGGCCCATCTGCCACGAGCGCACCGGCGCGATCGTCCGCAGCTCGGGGGCCAGCGTGGCGACGGTGGCCTCGATGCGGACCTGGTCGTTGCCCTTGCCGGTGCATCCGTGCGCGATCGTGTCGCAGCCGGCGCGCCGCGCGTGCTCGACCGCGAGCTGGGCGATCAGCGGCCGGCCGAGCGCGGTGAAGAGCGGGTAGCCGCTGCCGTAGAAGGCGTTGGCCTTGATCGCGGGGGCGACGAAGTCGTGCGCGAAGCGCTCGCGCGCGTCGACGACGTGGCACTCGAGGGCGCCGAGCTTGAGTGCCTTGTCCTCGATCACCGCGTAGTCCTCGCCGGGCTGGCCGAGGTTGACGGTGAGGCAGACGACCTCGGCCTCGTAGGAGTCCTGGATCCACTTCAACATCACGCTCGTGTCGAGTCCTCCCGAGTAGAGAAGGAGGACCCGGTGGACCTCGGCCGGGTCGGCCTCGTAGCTGGCGGTGCGCGGTGTCGGGGCGGGCTCGGCGGTCAAGGCAGGCGCAAGTCTCGCACGCCGACCCCGCGAGGCGGCGGCCGGCGGCTCAGGGCGCTTCGAGGCCGCCCGCGCCTTCTTCTTCGACGGGTTCGATGCCGCCTTCGCCTTCGGCTGCTTCTTCGCCTTCTTCCGGTTCGACCGGTTCGATGCCGCCCGCTTCTTCTTCCGTCGTTTCGGTCGAGGTCGTCCCGGTCGTCGTCGTGCCACCGCCCGTCGCCGCGGTAGATTCGGAGACGGTCACCGTCGTCGTGCCCCCGCCGCTTCCGCCGGCGATCACGACGATCGCGATCAGCAGCCCGACGATGACCGCGATCAGGCTGGCGACAAGGAGCCGGATGTTGCCGTGCGGCCGTCGCGGCGGCTCGCGGTCGGCTCGCATCATTCGGGTCGGGTCCTCGTGCATCTAGCCCTCCGGTCCCAGGATCGCGTCCAGGATCGCCTCGGGATCGTCGATTTCGAAACCGTTTCGCAGCCGCGCCGCGATCTCCTCCCGGCTGCTGCCCGAGACTGCCATCTGGGTGGCGAGCAGCCGGGCGCCGGCCGAGCCGCCGTGTCCGCCAGAGGCGAAAACCGGCTCCGGCGCCTCGCCCAGCGGGGCGACGGCGCTGAGGTGGGCTCGACCTCCGCCCGCCAGCGGACCCTCGTCGGCCCGGTCGGCCTCCAGCTCGCCTTTGAGCCGCGAGAGCGCGGCCAGCAGCTGCTCGGAGCGCTGGCGGATCTCCTCAGCGTGGGCGATCAGCGAGTCGGTCTGCCCGGTGAGCGCGGCGATCCGCGCGGCGGCGATGTCCTCGGCACGCGTCTGCGCCTCGGCCAGCTGGCGGGAGGCCTCGCGTTCGGCGTCGTCGATCACGCGGGTCGCCGCCCGCTCGGCCGCGGCGACGATCTCCGCGAGCCGCTCGGAGGTCGTCCGCTCGAGCCGTTCGCGCTTGATCCGCTCCTCCTTGGCTCCCATCGTCGGCGCAGCTTAAAGCGCTTCGCCGATCAGGCCAACCGCGCGCTCGACCTGCGCCGCGTCGACCGTAAGCGGCGGCAGCAGCCTGATCGTGTCCGGCCGCGGCACGTTGACGACGAGCCCGGCCTCCAACAGCGCCGCCCCGATCGCCGGCGCCTCGAGCCCCTCGGCGAGGCCGACGCCCACCATCAGGCCGCGGCCCCTCACCTCCGCGACCCCCGCCAGGGGCTCCAGGCCGCGCCGCAGCTCGGCCCCCAGTTCGCGGACGCTGCGCAGCAGCTCCGGGTCGTCGACGACGTCGAGCACCGCGAGGGCCGCCGCGGAGCCGACCGGCCCCCCGGCGAAGGTCGAGCCGTGGTCGCCGGGCTGCAGGACCTCCGCCGCGGCCGGCGCCGTGACGCAGGCTCCGATCGGGAAGCCGCCGCCGAGAGCCTTGGCGGTCGTCAGCACGTCGGGCCGGACCGGCGTCTGCTGGTAGGCCCAGAGCGAGCCCGTCCGCCCCATTCCGGCCTGGATCTCGTCGAGGATCAGCAGAGCTCCGGTCTCGTCGCAGAGCTGACGCGCCGCGCGCAGCGCCTCGTCGCTCGTGACGTAGACACCGGCCTCGCCCTGGATCGGCTCGATCAGCAGCGCCGCGGTGCTGTCGCCGACAGCCTCGCGCAGCGCCGCGACGTCGTTGCGCGGCACCGCCCGGAAGCCGGGCAGCATCGGGCCGAGAGCCTCGTCGCGGGAGAGGCCGGGCGTCGCCGAGAGCGATCCGTAGGTGCGGCCGTGGAACTCGCCCTCGAAGCTGACGATCTCCGGCGCGGCGATTCCGCGCGCATGGGCGTGCTTGCGGGCGATCTTGATCGCGCACTCGTTGGCCTCGGTCCCCGAGTTGGCGAAGAAGACGCGGCCGCCGAGGCTCGACTCGGCAAGCCGCTCCGCGAGCCGCGCCATCGGCTCCGTGTAGAAGAGGTTGGAGGTATGCATCAGACGGCCGGCCTGCTCGCAGACGGCGCTGACCACTGCGGGGTGGCAGTGGCCGACCGAGCAGACCGAGATCCCGGTCAGGAAGTCGAGGTATTCCCTGCCGGAGTCGTCCCAGAGGATCGACCCCTCGCCGCGGACGAACTCGACCGGCGCGCGCCGGTAGGTGCGCATCAGGTAGCGGTCGACCAGCGCCTGCGTCTGCTCCAGCCCGCCCGTCACGGCGTCACCATCGTCCCGATCCCGGCGTCGGTGAAGAGCTCCAGCAGCAGGCTGTGCGGCCTGCGGCCGTCGATGATGTGCGCCGACTGGGAGCCACCGCGGATCGCCTCCACGCAGGCCGCCAGCTTCGGCCGCATCCCCCCCTCGATCGCGGCCAGGCGCTCCTCGACCTCGACCACGGTCGCCCGGGAGATCAGGGACGTCTCGTCGCCGGGATCGGCGAGCCACCCCTCGACGTCGGTGAGGAAGATCGCCTTGTAGGCGCCGAGCGCGGCGGCGACCTTGCCCGCCGCCTCGTCGGCGTTGACGTTGTAGGGCTGGCCGCTGCGGTCCGACGCCGAGGACGCGATCACGGGGATGTAGTCGGCGGCGATGTGGTTGAGGACGTCGACGTCGACGCGCTCGATCGAGCCGACGAAGCCGACCTCGTCGGCGTTGGCGACCGGCGCCACCTCGAACAGCGTCCCGTCCTCGCCGGCGAGGCCGACCGCTGCCTGGCCGTGGCGACTGAGACGCTGGACGAGTTCGGAGTTGAGCTTGCCGACCAGGACCATCTTCGCCACCTCGACGGTCTCCGCGTCGGAGACGCGCAGCCCCTCGTGGAAGCGGACCTCGAGATCGAGCCGCTCCATGTAGCGGGTGATCTCGGGGCCGCCCCCGTGGACGACGATCGGGTTGAGGCCGACGTACTTGAGCAGGACCACGTCGGTGGCGAACGCTTCGCGCAGGTCCTCGTCGAGCATCGCCGCGCCGCCGTACTTGATCACCACCGTGCGGCCATGGAACTCGCGGATGTACGGCAGCGCCTCGAGGAGGACCGCGACGTTGGCGCTATCGGGTGTCGAATCCATGGTTGCCTCCGCCGTCGCTCAGGTCGTGTACTCGGCGTTGATCCGCACGTACTCGCAGCCGAGGTCGGAGAACCAGACATGCGCCCGCGCGTCGCCGCGGCCCAGCCTCAGCGCGATCTCGGC
>JBLNAC010000086.1:0-3624 GCA_050259155.1 Syntrophothermus sp. | reverse complement strand
TCGGCGGCAGCCTCGGCGAGGTGATGGCGGAGAAGATGTGCAAGGTGATGGACCTCGCCGCCAAGGTCGGCGCCCCGGTGATCGGGATCAACGACTCCGGCGGCGCCCGCATCCAGGAGGGCGTCGTCTCGCTCGGCGCCTACGGGGACGTCTTCGTCCGCAACGTGATGTGCTCGGGCGTGATCCCGCAGATCAGCCTGATCATGGGTCCCTGCGCCGGCGGCGCCGTCTACTCGCCGGCGATGACCGATTTCATCTTCATGGTCAAGGAGACCTCGCACATGTTCATCACCGGTCCGGAAGTGATCAAGACCGTGACCGGCGAGGAAGTCGAGTTCGAGGAACTCGGCGGGGCGATGAGCCACAACACGAAATCTGGCGTCGCCCATTTCGCCTCCGAGGACGAGGAGAGCTGCCTCGAGGACGTCCGCTACCTGCTCGGCTTCCTGCCCTCGAACAACCTCGAGGCGCCGCCCAGGTTCGAGCCCTCCGACGACCCCGAGCGCGAAGACGAGTCGCTCGACACGCTCGTGCCCGACGACCCGTCTAAGCCCTACGACATGCGCGACGTGATCGCACGCATCGTCGACGACGAGGAGTTCTTCGAGGTCCACGAGCACTTCGCCAAGAACATCGTCTGCGGCTTCGCGCGGCTCGACGGCTATCCCGTCGGCGTCGTCGGCAACCAGCCCGCGTTCCTCGCCGGCGTGCTCGACATCGAGGCCTCCGAGAAGGCGGCCCGCTTCGTCCGCACCTGCGACTGCTTCAACGTCCCGCTCCTAACCTTCACCGACGTGCCGGGCTTCCTCCCCGGGACCGATCAGGAGTGGAACGGGATCATCCGCCACGGCGCCAAGCTGCTCTACGCCTTCACCGAGGCGACGGTGCCGAAGCTCACGGTCGTCACCCGCAAGGCCTACGGCGGCGCCTACGACGTCATGAACTCGAAGCACATGCTCGCCGACTACAACGTCGCCTGGCCGACCGCCGAGGTCGCCGTGATGGGTCCCGAGGGCGCGGTCAACATCATCTACCGCAAAGACATCGCCAGCTCGCCGACGCCCGACGAGCGCCGCCAGAAGCTGATCGACGACTACAAGGCCCACTTCGCCAACCCCTTCTCGGCGGCCGAGCGCGGCTACATCGACGACGTCATCGAGCCCCGCGAGACGCGGCCGAAGCTGATCAAAGCGCTGCGCATGCTGCAGTCCAAGCGCGTCGACCAGCCGAAGCGCAAGCACGGCAACATCCCGCTCTAGGGCGCCGCGGTCACCTCGGCGATCTCTTCGGCGCCGCCGCGGCCGGCGGTAAGGCCGGCCTCCTCGCTGGAGAGCCGGTGGGCGATGTAGACGGGGATGATCGAGATCACGACCACGATCACCGCGACGGCGTCGACGACCGGCAGCGCTTTGGGCCGGAAGAGGTTGCGGAAGATCCAGATCGGCAGCGTTTCTTCGCCGGCGCCGATCGTGAACGTGGTCACGATGATCTCGTCGAAGGAGAGGGCGAAGGCGAGCAGGGCGCCGGCGGCCAGCGCGGTTTTCATCGCCGGGAAGGTGACGAAGCGGAAGGTCTGCCAGATGTCGGCGCCGAGGTCGGCGGAGGCCTCCTCGAAGGAGCCCGAGATGCGGCGGAGGCGGGCGACGACGTTGTTGTAGACGACGACGATGCAGAAGGTGGCGTGCCCGACGATCACCGTCCACAGGGCGAGGCTGACGCCGAGGACCTGGGTGAAGGTGTTTGAGAGCGCGACGCCGGTGACGATCCCGGGCAGCGCGATCGGCAGGATCACCAGGAAGGAGACCGTCTCGCGGCCGAAGAAGCGGAAGCGGCCGACGGCGAGCGCCGCGAGGGAGCCGAGCGCGAGCGCCAGGACCGTCGCCACCAGCCCCACCTCGACCGAGGTGAGCAGGGCTTCGCGGACGGATTCGCTTTCGAACGCCTTGCTGAACCATTCCGTCGTCAGGCTCGGCGGCGGCCACTCGAGGATCTTGCTCGAGTTGAAGGCGTAGATGCCGATCACGATCAGCGGCACGTAGATGAACGCCAGCCCGAGGCCGACGAAGATCCGCAACAGCACCTGGGCGCGCCGGGAGAGCCGCATCAGACGTGCTCGAAGGCGCCGAGCTTCCGGGCGACGCCGAGGTAGGCGATCATGACGACGATCGGCACCATCGCCAGCGCCGCCGCGAACGGCAGGTCGTTGGTGATCGAGGAGGAGATCACGGTGCCGATGAACTGGCTGTTGGAGACGAGTCGAACGGCGATGAAGTCGCCGAGCGTGAGCGAGAAGGTGAAGATCGAGCCGGCGACGACCGCCGGGAAGGCGAGCGGCAGGATCACCCGCCGGAAGGTCGTGAAGGGCGCCGCGCCGAGGTCCTCGGAGGCGCTGATCAGCGAGTTCGGGATTCGTTCCAGCCCGGCGTAGATCGGCAGGATCATGTACGGCAGCCAGAGGTAGGACATCACCAGCCAGACGGCGGTCAGCCCGTAGCCGGGGCTGCTCAGGCCGATCGGTTCGAGCAGCCAGTTGAGGACGCCGTTCTCGGAGAGCATCGTCCGCCAGGAGAGGACCTTGACCAGGTAGCTGGACCAGAGCGGCATCAGGACCCCGACGACGAGCAGCGCCTTGCCCCGCGGGCTCGCGACCTTGGCCATGTAGAAGGCGATCGGGAAGGCGATGATCGCGTCGGTGAGGGTGACGAGCGCCGCGGTCCGCACCGTCCGCCAGACGACTTCGCGGTAGACCGGTTCGGTGAACAGCGCTTCGAAGTTTTCCCAGCTGAACCCCTTGACGACTTCGCCGCTGAGCGGGTCGACCGTCCAGAAGGCCGTCACCAGCAGCAGCGACAGCGAGCCCAGGTAGAGGACGACGAGCCACGCTCCTGGGGCGGCGAGCAGGGAGCCCACCTGGAGCGGCCTGCGCCCGTGGAAGAGGCCGGCGAGCCTGCGGCCCGCCGACCTCCTCACTGCGACCGCTTCACCTGACATGGAGCTTGCGGCGCCGGCCTAGCCTTTGATTTCGGTCCAGGCTTTGACCCAGGCGTTGTAGTCCATGCAGTCTTCTTCGCCGTTGCCGCATTCGGCGAGCGGGGTCTCCCAGTAGTAGACCCGCTTCCAGAACGCCGGATTGTCCGCGTGGTATTCCGTGCAGAAATTCGGGTTCTTGGTTTCTTCACAGGCCAGGCTCTGGGCCGGTGCCTCGCCGAAGTATTCCGCCACCTCGGCGTTGATCTTCGGTTCGATGATCCAGTTCATCCACTCGTACATGCAGTTGGGATGGGCGGCTTCGGAGCTGATCATCCAGGTGTCGGACCAGCCCGTCGCGCCCTCCTTGGGCAGGAAGCCCTGGCTCGCCGGGCTCGCCGCGACCGGTACCCCTTCTTCCTTCAGCGCGAAGTACTGGTACTGCCAGGTGGTGCCGACTTCGACGTCGTTGGAGCCGAAGGCCTGGATCTGTTTCGCCGCTTCGGCCCAGTATTCACCGACGTTGGGCCGCTGTTCCTTCATCAAGCCGACGGCGGCGTCGAACTGTTCTTCGTTCAGCTCGTAGGGATTTTCGATGCCCAGGCTGGGTTCGTGGAACTTCAGGTAGACAGCCGCTTCGGCGATCGACATCGGGTC